>DUNY01000131.1 GCA_012839145.1 Thermoanaerobacterales bacterium | reverse complement strand
GAAGCAAGAACAACCGCTGTTGTCAGACTCTTGATCCAAGTTTTCAAGATAAGCTTTTACCGCTTCCTCATCAAATTCGTCAGCTTCTCGCTGGATAATTGTAATAGCATCCTGTGGGCATCCGCCAAGGCATGCTCCTAGACCGTCGCAGTATTTGTCGGCTACAAGACGGGCCTTGCCGTCAATAATGCGAATTGCTCCTTCAGCACATGAAGGTATACAAAGCCCGCATCCATTACATTTATCCTCATCAATATGCACGATATTTCTTATGGCCATGGATATTCCCCCTTCGGTTAATTACAATTTTTAATTCCAAAACTATAATATCAAGAAAAAACCGGATAAGATGTGATGAAAGTCACAACAAAATCATGTTTGAAAAAACAGGAAAGTTCCTGTTTTTTTTTCATAGATATTTATAGGGAGGGGGATAAAGGATGAGAAAACACATCGTATTATTCATTCTTATCTTGATTAGCGTAGTCTGGGTGCTGTTTACACGCTTTAGTAGTGTAACTGTTAAACAGCTTGATGAATCAGGTGCCGTGAAAATAACAATAAAATTTTATATTTCCGTAGAACAAGGCGATATAGACGACAAAGTCCAATTGATTTCCGAAAGGCCCGGCACTCACATAATGAAAAGCTCTCGTTGGGTGGATTCGAAAACCCTGGAGATATTTGCCGTGGAAAAGGACCTACCGAAAGGTTTTAACACAAAATTATACGTGGGCCCCTTAAAAACAACTATACCGGGATTTTATAAAACAGTCAAAGTTAATTATCGTGTTAACATATTCCCTTTTCTCGCAGGGATTTCTGCGATTGTTCCGGGGACGGGTCCCATCATATTGGATTTTTCCACGCCCATAAATATTGAAAATCTAAAGAGGAACCTAACAACTGACTTTGAGTATACTTTAAGACAAGGTTACATTGTAAGTGAGGATGGAAAACTATTTAAAGACTATAGTCGTGTAGAAGTATTGCCAAAACAACGACTGGTACCTGGGAAAAAATATGAAATAAAATGTGACGGGCTTGTGTCTAACTTTAAAAACGATTTTGAGAAAATCGGTTTTCACCGGATATTCAAGGTGGCTGATATACCCAAGGTGGTTAAAACGGTTCCAGGTGATGGCGACAAAGATGTAAAACTTTACAATCTTATTGTTATAAATTTTGATGTGGATATGAAGGAAGTTGATATAAAAGTTCAAAACATGAGCGGAGATGTAAATATTGCTGGAAGGACCGCTACTTTTAAGCCTCATACCGTGTTTATTCCAGGCAAAACTTACAGTGTGAAGGTAATCGGTAAGTCGATTTTTAATGAGGAAATGAAAACATATGTTTTTAAGTTTACAACTGTAGATATGAAAAATAAGTGGTGGGTTGAAATAAATCTCAGACCGATTCAAAAAGTAACGGTATATCAAGGCAATAAAGTCATAAGGTCCATGGTGGCCTCTGCAGGGCTTCCTGATTCTGAAAACAGAACACCACAGGGATTTTTTTATTTAAAGGATCGGGGAGAGTATTTTTGGACCGAAAGGATTCAAGAAGGTGGGTTATATTGGGTGAGAATTACCGATAATTATCTGATCCACTCGATTCCCAGGAATAAAGAAAATGAAATTATTGAAGAAGAGTTTAAAAAACTCGGTATTCCTGCCAGTCATGGGTGTGTAAGACTGAAAGACGAGTATGCCAAGTGGTTTTATGAGACTGTTCCCACGGGAACACTGATTATTATTCACGACTGATCAAAGGAAGGAGGGACGGCAGAGCCGCTTCTATGAATTATATTTTTTCCTTTTTTATTTTGGGAGGTATTATCATAGCAGCTGTCAACGGAAGGGTAGATGTAGTAACCACTGCTGCCATGACATCGGCCGGTAGTGCCGTACAGAGAGCAATTACTCTCATAGGTATTGTAAGCCTGTGGTTGGGAATAGCAAGGGTGGCGGAAAAATCCGGTCTTATAGATGCTCTTAGTCGAGCAATAGCACCGCTTTTTCGTTGGCTTTTTCCGTCAATACCCGAAGATCATCCTGCATTAGGTTGTATTTTAATGAACTTGAGTGCTAATATGTTGGGATTCGGCAATGCAGCAACTCCCTTTGGCCTAAAAGCCATGCAGGAATTACAAAAACTTAATCCTTACCCCGACACAGCCTCAGAGGCAATGTGTACCTTTTTGGCAATAAATACATCCAGTGTAACTTTAATTCCTTCTACATTGATAGCTTTAAGAGCCTCGGCCGGATCTAAAAACCCGTCGGAGATTATGGGAGTCGTGTTATTTGCCACCACCTGCTCCACTTTGGTGGCTATTATCGGAGATATGGTGATTAGAACCTTATGCCGAAAGGGGAGAAAGAATTGACAGTCGAAATGTTAGGGGAAAGCTTCTCCTGGTTTATACCCGGATTAATATTTGTAGTGTTTTTATATGGTCATATAAAAGGAGTCAAGATATTTGAGGTTTTTATCGAAGGAGCCCAAGAAGGATTTTTGATGGCTGTGAAACTTATACCTTATCTTATCGCAATATATGTGGCCGTTGGTATTTTTAGGGAATCGGGAGGTGTGGATGTATTAGTTAAAATTTTGTCACCAATTCTTAAGATCATCAAAGCGCCATCTGATGCTCTGTTTTTATCCATAGTACGCAGTCTATCGGGTCCGGCAGCCTTAGGTTTAACTATGGAAATTTTCGACATTCACGGTCCTGATTCGTTTATAGGAAGACTGGCGTCTACTATGCTGGGTTCCAGTGATACCACGTTTTATATCATAGCAGTATATTTTGGTTCGGTAGGCATAAGAAAAACCCGTTATGCGATTTTGCTGGGGTTGCTTGCCGACTTTGCCGGTTTTGCAGCTTCAGTTTATATTGTAAGAAAAATTTTTTTATAAAAAGGGCTTCCTCTGATGACTTTAGTAAATAAAGGAAGCCTTTAAAAAAAACACATTAGATTCTTTATATGAAATAAACAAATTTATACCCATGGAATACACCTGTCATCTAAAACAATAAACGAAATTATCAACCGGTGTAACTATAAAGGGTAGGTCATTGGCTGTGAAAGGGTCCTGTGTTCCTCCTTTCATTTGG
>DUNY01000398.1 GCA_012839145.1 Thermoanaerobacterales bacterium | reverse complement strand
AATGGCAGGCAAGCTTAAGCCCAAGGCCTTCTTTAAGACAAATCGCGTTTGGGGCATGGGGCCTTCAAAGGCATCCACCAACAAAAGCACTCCATCCACCATCTTAAGTACTCGCTCAACCTCACCGCCAAAGTCTGCATGGCCGGGGGTATCAATGATATTTATCTTAATATCACTATAATGTACTGCCGTATTTTTTGACAAAATGGTTATACCCCGCTCGCGCTCCAGGTCATTTGAATCCAATATCCTATCTTCTAACTTCTGATTCTTCCGAAATATTCCACTTTGCTTTAACAAACCGTCCACCAGCGTTGTCTTGCCATGGTCCACATGAGCTATTATAGCTATATTCCGGATATCGTCTCGTTTTGTAAACATGCTGCATCTCCTTTATAATTTAGGCATAAAAATACATCTTTCCATCGATTATATCCATATTTATAGACTGTTTTTCAAGAAGATAAGTTAAAAATGCACCAACTGAAGATATAGTAATGAAGTATTGGGATATATTCATCGGTATATCATACTTCTTTATTATTAGCTCAGTCAAATCTTCTCTGGTCAATGGCTGAGCTAAGAAATCCAAGACAATTTCCAGGTTTTGATGTACATTGTCAATATTTTTTTGAATGAGAGATTTGGGGTTTTCTAAAGACACATCACAGTGAGAAATCATATAACACTCGTAATTAGTATCAAGTAAAAATTTCAAAGTATTTAAATGAGCTCCAACATCAAATAAAAAAGGGAATGGATATTTTTCCATCTTATCCTCACTGAAAAATGCATCACCGCAAAAAATTACATTGTCTTCAGTTGTAACTCCTATTTGACCTATACTATGACCTTCAAGTGGTATTATCTCAAACTTTTTATTCTCTAATTCTATAACACCTTCTGTTACATTTATATCAACTGCCGTGTCATGAGCTTTTAGAATCCGTGTAGAAAGCCCATGCATTGGTGATGCCCCATAAAAAACAATTCCCTCTAGAATGCTGTTTTCCATAAAAATCCTTTCTTTGCAGGACGCTACTATGAGAGCGCCAGGATATTTTTCCTTTATAAAATTATTTGCCCCAAAATGGTCTGGATGAGCGTGAGTGTTAACAATATATTTTACCTTTAGATTGTTATTCTCTAATACTTGTGTAATCTTTCTACCTGTAGTATTATCCAGCCCTGTATCAATTAAAGTGCATAACCCGTTTCTATATCGGTATACACCTACATTGGTAGCACTAGATATATAATATGTGCGGCCCCTCAGTTTTATTAATTCCATTGAATTTCCTCCGATACAACAATAAATAAATACATAAACTACCACTCTATTATACATATGTTTATGTCGGAAAATCAAGAAAGCAAATAAAAGTCAGCTGGTAAATATGCTTACAAATGAAAAACCCGCCGCTTAGGGCAGGTTTATAAAAACTCTTCTTGGCATACTTAAGTCATCAACTCAACTTTCTTAGATGATCTAACCTATCATTTGTATTGTTGCCTAACACTTATTAATAATCATGACCCCTACGGTCACCGATAATTGAAGAAAACCCATTTTTGAGTTAACTAGTTAAGTTATGTAAGTTTCTGAACTACTGGCATTGGCATTGCATCTAGAATTAAGTTCGACGGAGCGGTCCAGAGACCGCTCCGTACTCGGACATGAGCTGAATTTTAGCCCACTAATTCTCCATATTTCTTTTTCCAATAGCCCAAGCGAACTTTCATTTCCTTAAGAATTTCCAAATCTTTCTCCGTGTAAAATCCTTCCTGAATGCGATTTTCATCGGCTTTAATTCCTGTTTCAAAAGTATCGAGAGCTTTTTTAAACAGTTCTTTTGCAAAGGTTGACCGCTCAATTTCATGAGGCCACTGGGAATCTTTATAGTCTCTTATAAAGGCCTTGAGAATGTCAAAAAACATTTCACCGTCAGTATAAAGATTAATGTAAAATTCAAGATTCTTGGACATTGTTATAACCCCCCCGGCCGATATTATATTTATATAATTCCACATAAGATTGAAAACTCCTTCCAGTATTTCTGTGACAATATATTCTAAATTATCGCCCCTAAACCTGCTAGGCTTAAGACAAGAATAAGAATATTTTTATCAAGTGGTACCGTATGAAATATTGGTTGAAGAAGCGGTATATAGATTACAGCAAGAAGCATTGCTGTGGAAATTATCACTGACAATGTCAGTTGAATATTTCCAAAGGGGTTTTGCCAGCGGACACTTGCATTTTCAGTTCGGCATTCAAAAACAAATAAGAGTTGAGACATAACTAAAGTAGCAAATGCTGCGGTTCTAGCCATCTCAAGATTACTTTGGCCATATATATTGACAATAATAAACGCTGCTAAAGTAACAAGACTAATAATCACACCTCTATATATTATCTTGTTACCTAGCCCTTGGGAAAAAACGTTCTCATTCTTTCCCCGAGGCCTACGGTTCATTACGTTTTCATCAGGGGGATCTATACCAAGAGCCATAGCGGGGAGACCGTCAGTCACAAGGTTT
>DUNY01000268.1 GCA_012839145.1 Thermoanaerobacterales bacterium | reverse complement strand
CATTAAACTTGACCCAAACCACCAGTCCTTCATATCCGTTGCTGGCTTCCCTTGATGTTGCTCGAAAGCAGATTGCTCTTAATGGCAGACAACTGCTGGATAGGACAATAAAGTTGTGTGAAAAGGCACGAAATCAATTGAATGACATAAAGGATGTTTATGTGATGGGATACGATGTGGAAGGAACTGAAGGTTGCTTCGCCTATGATCCCACCAAACTAGCCATAAATTTAAGGGAAATGGGTTTATCCGGATTTGAAACCGAAAAATTGTTAAAATATAAGTATCATATTCAAATGGAACTTTCTGATTTATATAATGTGTTGGCAGTCGGGACCATAGGTGACGATGAAGAGAGCATGAACACTCTGATAACTGCAATTAAAGATATATCGCAAAAATACGGTCATAAAAATGTTGTAAAAATCACCTCTGAGCTTCCGGAAAACCAGGAGATGGTGGTCTCTCCACGCTTTGCCTTCTATAGCGAAAAAAAGGTGGTTCCGCTGGAAGAAGCCGAAGATGAAATTAGCACTGAAATGCTCATGGCATATCCGCCAGGTATTCCCATTCTGTGTCCCGGTGAACGCATAACCAGGGAAGTTATAGATTATGCCAAAGCTCTTAGTTCAGAAGGATGTCACCTGCAAGGCACCGAAGATCCGGATGCTCGGTCAATAAAGGTATTAGCCGATAAGCAGTCAATAAAATACTATGAGAGAATTAAAGAAGTGGTGTAAAATAAAGTGAGTGTGGCAAAATGTCCCCTTGTAGTAGACAGTAAAAACAATAAAACTGTTTACAGCAAGAGGGGCATATTTTTTAAGCAGTTTGCAGTGTTCTTTCATTACTGGAAAAAACATGCCAAGACAACGCGTCAGTAGTTTTAGATGTTTTTCTAATTTACTTGCACAGCTTGAGCTGATTATTAAGAATCTGTTTCAGTTTGGTATATTTCTCCGCTTATGACTTATCCACTCTGGGTATTTCTAATTGTTTCAGTTCTTTTAAAAGCATATCAAAATCCAGATCATGATGTTTGGCACATTCTCTTAAAGTGTTGTTTAACATTCCATCACAAGCCAGGCACTTTATCCCGAATCTAGCCAGGATTTCATAGGCCTCAGGCCGAAATTCCACTATTTCCTTCATTAGAGAATCACCGGTAATTTCCATAAAAATCCTCCCATAAAATCATGATTTTATAGCATGTGAAAGATAAATTGACTTCTACAATCTCTAATATAACCATAATTCCGCTTATTTATTGCATTTGGGTAACAACATAGTATCAAAGTTCATCTTGTTAAGATATAATAAAAGTGAGTTTTTGTGTGAAAATTATTTGGGAGCTGATCGCTATGGTTATGTCAATGATTATTCCGGTATCAATCGTTGCTGTAATCGCCTTAGTCGCTGCTTTGGTGATATCAGCCAAGAGTGAATATAATGAAGGAGGAGAAGATGTGATAAAAAACGCTTATATCTATTTGGTGTTATTTGCTACGTTGATGATGGTTATCGGCGGCAGTGTGTCAGTGTTTATGGCAGTAGCGGATATAGTTGCTCCGACTCCGTACTACCAGACCTTTGAAGATTATAAAAGATTTGAAATGGAAAGAAAGACTTCGCTGGAGCCTGATCAAGAGCCTGTAAAGCTAACTGAGGAAGAACTTAGAGAAAAATACGATGCCATGGTAAGGTCGGAGAATGAAAGACAGATTCTTAGAGCAAAGAATAATCTGATTAAAAGCTTCGGATGGATAATTATACCATTGCCAGTTTTTATATATTTTCAAAAAAATTTAGTTAAAAAAGTGGTTTAGAAATTACCAACATAAAAAACAGTATTAAACACAATATAATAATGGTGCGTAAAAAAATAAAGGAGGTATGCTCATGGCCGCTCGTCGTCGTAGTGTCATGTCTGAGGATCTGAAATATGAGCTAGCAAAGGAACTTGGTGTGGCTGATACGGTGGCCAAAGAAGGTTGGGGAGAAGTCTCTTCCAGAAATTGCGGTAATCTGGTAAGACTTGCCATTGAAAAAGCGGAAAAGGCCCTTGCCGAAGAAAATGGAAAACCCCGGAAATAGCAACTCCTGAAGACGCACAAAAACCAGGGCGATATTTAGCCCTGGTTTTTCTAATATCCTGAACAATAGTTACAATAACAAGAGCTCAAAAACCGACAGAGATATTGGTTTATTTATTTTTTTCTAAGAACCCTTACCCACCCTGTAAACATGGACTGGGTTTTGGCAATATCCTCCGTATGGGCAAGATATATATGCAGTATAATAGTGATGATGAAATAAATCGTGAGAAAGAATTTGGTGACCCTGATTTGCTGAGGAAGAATAAATCTTGCTAAGGGAAAAAATGCTGGCCCTTTTGAGACAAATGACGCATTTAATAGCATTATCCCGGCAAAAGCGAGGTAAAATACACCCATCAGCCAGGAAAACATTGTAAATTTTTGTCCGATATTATACTTAGTCCTTAGGGGCGGTGGGTCTTCTCTTAAAAAAAGATAATATTTCACAAGCTCAGGAAATGTCTTAAAATCTTCAAGTTTAATGGAAAAATTTTTATAATCACCGGACAAAAACCCATACCCCAACCGATACAGTGTGATGGCCAATACTATAAATCCCATAGAAACATGAATGAATCTCACTGTCCTCATGGTCAGCAGAGGGTAGGTGAAACTAATGATAATACCGCTGATTATAGTCAAAGAGAGGCTAAACACCAATACCCAATGAAAAATCCTTATTGGAAGTGGATATACAAGTATGTTTACACAAGTGTCGGATGTTCTCTGCTTATCTTCAGCAAGGATATCCCGGGGCTCTCTTATACCTTCAGAGTATCTCAATATATTTCTCCCGTCCTTTCATGTCAATCATATGTATAGCACACGCAAGACACGGGTCAAAACTTCTGGCGACCCGGCCTATTTCTATAGGTTGGTCAAAATCTTCTATAGGTGTGCCTATCAAAGCTTCCTCTATGGGACCTCGCTTTCCGTGATCATCCCTGGGTGAGCAGTTCCAAGCAGATGGAGTGATGATTTGATAATGACTTATCCGACCTGCTCTTACCCTCATCCAATGCCCCAATCCTCCCCGCATGGCTTCAACCATTCCGACACCATCGGCATCGGTTGGTACTTCATAAGGAGTGAACACCGGCTTTCCTATTTCCAGATCCTCGCACCACTCTTCCATCAGTTGTGATACTATTTTGGCCTCCAATATCCGAGCGGCGATTCGGCCCATGGTGCCATATCCGCCTTCGTAATCACCGCTTAATGTAAGTCTGGCCAAAGGGCCGCCTTCTACTGAGTGACCTTTGTATCTTGGGGCCTTAACCCAAGAGTAAGCCTTCCCTTTGTCAGTATCAGGTTGCGTTTCCCCTTTTCCAGGATGCAGGGGAGAAGACTTTTTGTACCAGGAATACTTTACATGTTCATTGATTGCTTCGGTGTCAAGTTTTTCTTGTTTTTTATCGATTATTACACCGGGCTTAAAGTAAAAGTCATTTTTTTTATCCGGATGTGGAAACATGCCGAAAGCCATCAAATTTCCGGTACCCATACCTATCTGATAATAATCATCATAAGCCTCAGCTAAGGTTTCCATATCAGCAGTCATTTTATTCTCAATAAAATCCCGCACTCGGGAAAGCAAAGATAAAAACATGCGTATATTGTCACCGGTTGGAGGAACAGTAGCTCCACCGGCCAGAATGCCATGATTATGAGGAATTTTGCCGCCGAATATAGTGACCATGTCATGAGCTGCTCGTGATATGTGGATACTTTCCATATAATTTTCGTATATTTTTTCACTTTGGGCTTTAGACAGCCTGTAATTCACCTCATAGCGAGGGATAAAAGGCGGCTTATCAGGACCTGGCACAAAATCCGGCATTGTTAAAAAATAGAAATGTCGTATGTGGTTTTGGAGCAGATCCGCTCCGAAAATAAGGTTTCTTATGATAATGCCGTTTCTTGGCGGTTTTAACTGGAATGCATCTTCCAAAGCCAGACTGCTGGCCATTGCGTGGGCAGTGGAACATATGCCGCATATACGTTCGGTTAGATATCCAGCATCCCGAGGGTCTCTACCCTGTAGAATCTTTTCAATGCCGCGAAAGAAAATCCCGCTGGAATACGCATCAACCACCCGGCGGTTTTCTATATTCACGTCAATACGCCAAAATCCATTAAGCCGTGTTATGGGGCTGATGATTTTTATGGGCAAATAATCACCTTCCTATTTTCTTGGTTACCAATTTTTTCGGCTTTTTAATTTTTGGCTTTGAATTAACTAATTCACTGGATATTTCCTCCATATCTTTCTTATCAGCTTTATATTTAGGTTTTTCCGTGTTTATTGATAATACTTCTTTATCTTTTATATCATAATCCAAAACCTGTGTTTTACTTAACTCTTCCTTAACGGCTTTCCCTGCAGGTTTATCCATAATTAATAAAAAATCCTCTTTATCTGTCATGTCATCATGCAAAGTCGGATATTCTTTCGACGGTTCTTTTACGGTTTGCTCCGACTTATTTCCTATATCCTTGGTTTGGCTGCCTTCAACAAGATGCTTATAAAGGCGGCCTTTGTTTGCACTTATCATGGCATGGCCAGCGATACCGGCGGCCGCAGCACCTACGGCAACCTTTCCTACCAGTGAGGAGCCAGCATTGACTACCGGTAAATTCACATCTTGCAAATGGCTAAAAAAAGGTGACATCCGATCCGGGAATTCCGGGCTGGCACAGCCGATACAGGGGGTGTTGGCACCCACCGGCCAGTTTTTATGGGCACTG
>DUNY01000390.1 GCA_012839145.1 Thermoanaerobacterales bacterium | reverse complement strand
TCGTTATGACACTGTCAATGCTAACCCTTGTTCCTGGTTTATCAACTACTTGTGTATTTACCAGTACATTACCGCACATTATTTCTGCTTTCGCTTTCTCTCTGCTACTAATTATTCCCTTGTTCACTAATAGTACATCTAATCTTTGCTTATTTTTTTTTTGACTCATTGTCTTCCTCTCCTGTTTGTCTCCTTATTTATACCATTTCCCGGCAAAATATCAATGTTTAGATGTTTTTTTAATGTATTTAAGAATAAAGCAACACTATACACCACTGTTTTTGAGTTACTTATAGCTATACCTTTTCCTATTGCTTTACCTCCGATGGTTAATGTAGAAATAATTCCAGTTAATAATATACTAAGTACTATTTCGCTTTTGCCACGGGTGTATAATGTAATTTTAAGTATTATAGCTGCTCCGGCTGCCCCGCTTATAATTCCACATATATCTCCTACAACGTCATTGCAAAAATTAGAGACTATATCTGCATTTCTAATCAGTTTTACCGCTTCCTTGCCTCCGGGAATTTTATCTGCTGAAATAGCATGAAAAGGTGCTTCACTAGCAGAAGTAACAGCTATTCCAATTATATCAAAAATTACTCCTATGGCAATTATAATCAACAAAATAAACAATGACGCGAAAACATTAACCCTTTTCAATAAGATTTCCGAAATCAAGCTAAAAAAAACGGAAAGTCCAAAAGCTATAATAAAGGCTCTATATATCCAACTGGCTTTTGAACTTTCGTTATTTTTTTTAAACTTTTTCTTTTTCGAATCAGAGTTCAACAAAACTACCCTCCGTTTTTCTAGCGAAACAGGTGGTAATGGACAGGGTAAATTTTGTGGCTTAGGTCTAGCAGGATTTCCCTAGCAGAAATCTAATCGTTGCCGAAAAGACGGTTCCCCTTTAATTCCGCTACTGTTATGTCACCATGAACAGGGCTAGATTACCACTTAGTCCACACTGTAATCCCCAGTCCATTTCCTAAAAGGACAGTCTAGGAGATTTCCCCACCAAAACCCCTCTCCTCCTAGCCTCTTTTGCAAAATGGATTTCAAAGGTAAAAAATTGATTTGTAATTTGGCCAAATTACAAATCAACAGATAAGCCTTTTTCCGCCCATCTCACTCAAGGCAGGCTACACTGCACCCAACATATTATCGAATGCAGGTTCACACCCTAAGCCGTAGTCATCGAGAATTTCTCTCAAACCACGAACTTAGGTCTCCGCGGAAGTAGGGTCAACGCCTACATGCCTTTGTAGATCGCCCCATCTTCCTTACTCCCAGCACCAGCCCCCAACTGGGCGTCAGCAGCCAGCACCAGGAACTTCAT
Source organism: Thermoanaerobacterales bacterium (assembly GCA_012839145.1). Taxonomy (GTDB): domain Bacteria; phylum Bacillota; class Thermosediminibacteria; order Thermosediminibacterales; family Tepidanaerobacteraceae; genus DUNY01. The sequence continues at coordinate 1,708 of DUNY01000390.1, read as the reverse complement.
CGATATGCCCTTGACGGATTTTTAGCCCCGCCTTCAGAGGAACGATTTTGACTAGAATACTGTACCACCTGTTTTTCTTACTTACAATTTATTATAACACAAAAAAAATATACCTTCAATAATCATCCTGTGTATTTTAATAGTTCCGTTTTGAAATAAAATCAGTCAATTGTATAAAAAAATCATTATTCTTATAATTTGACAGTAATTCTTTAGCTTCAAAAGAGAGTTTTTCAACTAATTTTATAGAATTATCATAGCCATATAAATGGACAAAGGTGTTTTTCATATTTTTCACATCACTTCCTACAGGTTTTCCTAAAATTATTTCATCACCTTTTATATCTAAAATATCGTCTACTATTTGAAAGATCAAACCGATTTTTTTACCAAAAGATTTAATTGCTTCTAGGTCGACCTTTGATGCACCCGCAAGTCTTGCTCCTGACCAAAGTGATATGCTTATTAAACTTCCTGTTTTATGAGAGCTTATGTAAAAAAGTGTATCTAGACTGACATCTTTTCCTACAGTAGCAATGTCAACGGTCTGCCCTCCGATCATCCCATATCCCCCAGCTGCTAGAGAAACTTTCTCTATTACATCTATCACTGCATCGGAAAGTATATCCTCAATCTTGCTGTTTTTAGCTATTGTTGAAAAAGCGTGTGTCAAAAGAGCATCACCGGCCAACAGTGCTAGTGAATCTCCATATACTTTATGGCATGTTGGTTTTCCTCTGCGGAAATCATCATTGTCCATAACCGGTAAGTCGTCATGTATCAGAGAGTAGGTGTGTATCATCTCAATGCCACAGGCTGTTGGCATTACTTTTTCATAAGGCATCCCAAAAAACTCTGCAGCCTTCATTACCATAATAGGTCGGAGCCGTTTCCCGCCTGATAGTGTGCTATAGTGCATCGCTTCATGCAGTTTTGAAGGAAATTCATCTTTTTCCGGAAGATATCGTCTCAATTCTTGTTCCACAACTTGTGCCATGTACTTTATTTCTCTTTCAATATTATTCAATCAGTTCCAAGCCTCCAATATAATCTTTTAAAGCTGAAATACTGTTCAAATCTTTTGTTAGAACTTGTATTTTACCTTCTGCTTCATCTAACATCTTCGAGCAAATTCTTACCAGTTTGATTCCTTCTTCAAAAAATGCAAGAGCTTCTTCCAATGTCAAGTCGCCTCTTTCCAACTGCTCTGCGATATACTCCAGCCGTGCCAAAGCCTCTTCATATTTATAAGTGGCACTCATTTATCTTCACCCTTTCTCATGCTATCTTTTACATTGCACAAAAGACTACCGTCAGATAACAAGATAACTACCGGATCACCTATTTCCACATCATTTAGCTGTTTTACAACATTATTGGTATCAGCATGAATACATACGCTATAACCCCTCTTGAGTATGGATAAAGGATTAAGCGCTTCTAGTCTTGTAATATTATGATTAAGAATGGATTTTTGCTTTGATATATAAATATCTACATCTTTTTGCAGTAATTTAAACAGCTGATCGATTATTAATCTATAATTATTTACATAAGTTTCGGGTCTTTTAAAAACCGGAGCTCTTTTTAGGTATTCAAGTTTTTGTCTTCTTTCATTGATATAATTGAAAATTCCATTAATCAGCCTTAAACTGATATGTCGTATTTCATTTTTTAGCATTCGCTTTTCGGGCACTGCTATTTCACC
>DUNY01000023.1 GCA_012839145.1 Thermoanaerobacterales bacterium | reverse complement strand
GGTGGTCATATCAGGAAGTTGTGGTGCACCAGGATCTCCTTTTGCTGCCATTGTGAGTTTTTCATGCAGAGTAGCTGAACCTGATATGGAAGTAACACTTAAAATAATTCCCCTTTCAGCTCCTACAGTAGCATTAAATTCATCCACCATTTCATCCATGGTGTTTTTCATCTGACCGCCATAATTATGCCACACTGTGAGGGTAACCGGATTCCTTGGGCTTAGGCTGTTCTCGTTCTGACAGCCGGTTAAAAGCCAAGTGCTTACTAGAATCAACAAAACCATAATACCGAAGGCTTTTTTCATCACTATCCCCCCAACAATTTTGTTACATAAAAAATAATTTACGCGGTAACTAAAGACATATTTAGATTATGTAACTATTATGGCAAAGAGTAAAAATATATCTGACAAAAACAGTCAGAACTTTCTCCTCATATTATAACATATATAGATTCATAAAAGTACAAATATTATTGATTTTATGACTCCGTATCGTCGCTATAAGGATGCCCTTTAGATTATATTTTTTTAATCAAAAAGTGAAAGCTATTCAAACAAAAAATCACCCCAAAATCACCCCTTGTATTTTTGGTTTTATCACCCTCAGGGGGATTACGAACAAAAAGCAAAAGTATAAAGTATAAACAAAGACAAACAAAAAAAGAATGGAGGGAATGAAAAATGACGGACCAAAATTTAAATTTTCAAGACATGGGACCCCAGGCCGGTTTTGACCCAATAGATATTGAAAAAAACAAGACTATGGCAGGACTTGCCTATCTGCTTTTTTTCCTGCCGCTTATCACATGCCCTGAATCAAGATATGCTAAATTTCATGCAAATCAGGCACTCATACTGGTTATAGTAGCCATCGCAGGCAATATAATACTTGGAATCATACCGGTAATCGGGTGGATAATTATGCCGTTTTTTGCAATAGCCGCACTGATACTGGGAATTATAGGCCTGATAAATGGCTTTGGTGGTAAGACAAAACGATTACCTATTATTGGTAAATATGACATTCTTAAATAGACCAATAATTTAAAGGAGATGTGCCATGAAGAAAGTATTAGTAGTGTTCCTTGTGTTGGTGATAATCCTTTCAATGTCCGGTTGTAGTGTGAAGAAAAAGATTGAAAACAAGATCGGTGAGGCAATAGGTGAAAAGATTATCGAGGGGGCCACCGGCCAAAATGTAGATGTTCAAGGTGATAAGGTTACAATCAAGGGCGAGGACGGCTCAAAGCTTACTCTAGGTGGCGGTGAGTGGCCTAAAAACGATTTGATAAAAAACATTCCGGAGTTTAAAGGCGGCAAGATTGAAAGCACAATGAGCACTGAAGAGAGTGTAGTGATGTCTTTGGAGAGTGTAGAGCAAAAAGATTTTGAAAAATACCTTGAAAATATCAAAAAAGACTTCACTGAAGATGCTTTTGAGATGAACTCAGACGAAGTCATATCTTATGCCGGTTTAAACGAAAAAAGTGTGCAGGTGCAGCTGACATATGAAATAGAAAACAAAAGCCTCAGCATTGTAGTTGCCAAAACTGCAGAGTGAATATTTAGGAACGGTTTTTCTTTATTCATCAGACCACATGTTTGTATGTTTGTGGCCGATTCGTCAGTCAATACATGAATGCTTCATACAGGCGAGTGGGGTCCCCACTATTGAATAGTTACAAATCAATCATAGTTTAACAATTGGGGACAGTTCTCTTTTATCCAAAAGACGCAATATTGTGTAAAAGCAGGATGAATATTTAAGAACTTGGGTTACACTGAGAGGAAACTGTAAACATGAGTGCCGCATACAAAAGAGTTGGGCCCCTGCTAAAAGAATTGCAAAATAATAATGGCAAGTTACGGATATCATGAGACAATTTGCGAAGTTAAGTATAGGCCAAAACATAAATAGTTAAATATTCGGTGTCAAAATTAAAAGGAGGTAAGAGTTTTGAATTACAAGAGAGTAATTGTTATTTCCATGTTGTTTGTCTTCACTTTTGTGAGCATTTTTGCTGTTAAAGTTTCTTATTCTGAAGGAGCGGAAGCAGGCTTAGTTGCCCATTATTCTTTTGACGGGGATTTCAAAGATTCTTCAGGGAATGGGAATGATGGCCGCTCTATAGGTAACGTGACCTTTGTTGATGGCAAGGTTGGAAAAGGTGCCAAGTTTGACGGCAGCAGTTATATCCAAGTCAATGACAGTAATAATCTGGACCTTATCGATGCATTCAGTTTTTCTGTGTGGCTATACCGGGAAAAACCCCTGGATGATGGAGTTAGAATGCCTATCTTATGTAAAGGAGAATCCGATGACTTTTTCGAAACACCTTACAGGCTATTTTTAGGTTTAGGTTCGACTAATGCTGAGATATGCCTAATTGATGAGAATCAAAGTGACAGTGCCGAACATAGTTCCAATGCAACGGTTCCGACCCAAAATTGGACACATTTGGCCATTACTTGGGATGGAACTAGAGCAACATTTTTCAAAAACGGTGCTGTTTCAACTGTGATAAGAACCGAAATAAGCAACATACTTTCAAATGACCATAACCTACTTATCGGTGCGGATAGCGTTGATGGTAATTTTTATCATGGCATTATGGATGATTTGAGGATTTACAATAGGGCTCTTTCCGATGTGGAAATAAAAAATATGGCCGTGGTTACATCTTCCACTCCACCAGCCCAACCTCAAACCCCACCTGACTCTTCAGTCGTTGTCCCACAAGGGCTTATGGCATACTTTGATTTTGAAAACAATTTCAATGATTTGTCAGGCAACGGTAACAATGGAAGCCCAATTGGCAATGTAACCTTTGTTGACGGAGTCGTTGGAAAAGGTGCAAAATTTGACGGTGCAGGTTATGTCAATGTAAAGGACAGCAATTCACTTGATCTTACCAATGCCCTTACTTTTTCTGCGTGGCTTTACAAAGAAGTTCCCTTAGGCGAAGGTATCAG
>DUNY01000071.1 GCA_012839145.1 Thermoanaerobacterales bacterium | reverse complement strand
TTTTATAACAATTGAGGTTATAATTAATCTTAAGGCATAACTTAGGTCTGTGGTTGAAAGTCGATGCCAGGGCCGGAGGCGAAACGACTCCCAGGGTGGCAACCCACTCAGCGGTATACGGCGTTTTTGGGAAAGACCAGGTCAGCTAAGAAAATGCCAAAAAACTTTTTTTAAAGTGAGGGGTTTTTTTAATGGCATTTCAGGACAAAACAATAGTGTGTAAAGAGTGTGGTAATGAGTTCGTCTTCACTGCAGGGGAGCAGGAATTTTATGCTGAAAAGGGTTTCGAAAATGAGCCTTCTCGGTGCAAGACCTGTCGAGATGCGCGCAAAAGGCGTATGAACGACGGCTCAAGAAGACAGAACAGACAGATGTATGATGCAGTTTGTGCTGACTGTGGTGCAGCCACACAGGTTCCCTTTAAACCCAGAAATGATAGACCCGTATACTGCAGCGATTGCTATCAAAACCATCGTGCGGCCCAGAGTGGATACTAAAAAGGGAAAGTAATAGTCCGGTTTTTACCGGACTTTTTCTATAAAAAGGATTGTGCACATGATTCCGGCGAGGTGAGGATATTGGGTGATACCATTCGCCTTAGGATATCAACAAAAGACAGAGTGGGAATGGCTCTAGACATATTAAAAATACTCTACAATTACGGAGTAAACCTTAAGGCTCTGGAAGTTGGTCCCGGTCTTATATGTGTAAAGATCGACAGTGATTTTGATGTTTCTTTGTCTTATTTGCTCGAACAGCTTAGAGCTCAAAAAGATGTGATTGAAGTAAACGTGATAAAATTATTACCTCAGGAAAAACGGGAAAAGCATATAAAAGCGGTACTTGATGCTACCGGTGAAGGCATAATCGCCATTGACAGGGAAGGTATAATCACTACTTTTAATCCTGCTGCGGAAAAGATTTTAAAGGTCGATGCCAAAGATGCCTTGGGCAAAGACATCGCTGATCTTATTTCTTCGGATATTCCCATGCTAAAGACTATAGTCACGGGGGAAAGCTATGACAATGAAGAGATGATTATAAACACCCCGAAATTAAAAAGCCATTATATCACTTCCGGGCGTCCAATTCTTGACGAAGAAGGAAATCCCATGGGTGCGGTTGCTTCACTTAAGGATATTGAAAATGTTATGGAACTTGTCCATGTGTTTACTCAGCCCCCCATGATAACCTTTGATGAAATTCTTGGTGAAAGTCAAGAGATAACCAAGGTGAAAGAATTAGCCAAAATAGTGGCAAAAGGGGATTCCACAGTGCTTATCAGAGGTGAGAGCGGTACAGGTAAAGAGCTTTTCGCAAGATCCATACACATGGCAAGTCCACGCCGTGATAAACCTTTTGTGCCGGTCAATTGTGCCGCACTGCCTGATACTCTGCTGGAAAGTGAATTATTCGGATATGAAGAAGGAGCTTTCACAGGAGCAAAAAAAGGTGGCAAGCAGGGACTTTTTAAATACGCTGATAAAGGTACACTTTTTCTAGATGAAATCGGTGAGCTTTCCACCCATCTACAGGTCAAACTACTCAGAGTCTTGCAGGAAAACAGAATCAGGCGGGTGGGTGCCGATGAAGAAATACCCGTTGATGTGAGAATTATTGCGGCTACCAACAGAAATCTGGAAGAATTGATGCAAAGCGGTCAGTTCCGCGATGATCTTTATTATCGTCTCAATGTAATTCCTCTCCTAATACCTCCTTTAAGGGAGCGTAAGGAAGATATCCCCATTCTGACTCATGCATTTATCAAAAAACTATCTTATAAGATGAACAAGAAAGTTACAGGCATCAGTGATGAAGCCATGCAGCGATTGATGAATTATGATTGGCCCGGTAATATAAGGGAACTTTCCAATGTTATAGAAAGGGCGATGAATCTTTGCAATGGAATAATAAAGTCAATACATCTTATTTTACAATCTGAGGAGCTTGAAGGTCCTATATCAGTAAATCAGGGTCAAAGAACTTTAAAGGATTTGGTTGTCGAAACTGAGAAAAAGGCCATTATTGATGCACTTGAAAGATACGACAGCATAAGAAAAGCAGCTCGAGCATTAGGTGTGACCCATGCAACCGTAATCAATAAAATGAGACAATATGAAATAACTCGTGAAAACATATAATGGTAAATACATTAACCAGTGGTAAGAATACTAACCGCTGGTTTTTTATTTTATGGTAAAAAATTTTACCAGGTACGCTACTAAGTTAATATGAGAGTATTGGCACATATTTTGCATTATAAATAATTGAGAGTACGAAATAAAAACATTGGGAGGTTATATCCATGAAAGATAAAGTAAAAGGTTTTAATACAAAAGCAATACACGCCGGACAAAAACCCTGCCCTGTTACCGGAGCTCACGTGACTCCAATATATCAGACTTCAACATTTGTTTTTAAAGATGTGGATCAAGGTGCTCACCGGTTTGCCGGTGAAGAGGCCGGTTATATTTACACAAGACTGGGCAACCCTACCCTGACTGAGCTTGAAGCCAAAATAGCCGCTCTTGAAGGGGGAGAAGCGGCCCTGGGAGCAGCCTCAGGTATGGCAGCTATTTCAACGGCTCTTGTATCTCTTTTAAAGCAGGGTGATCACATCGTAGCTGGTGACACCCTTTACGGCTGCACTCACGGCTTTATCCATGAACTGCTGCCCCAGTACGGTATTGAAGTAACCATGGTAGATACATCTGATATAAATAATATCGAGCAGGCCATGAAGACTAATACTAAAGTGGTTTATGTAGAAACTCCGGCGAATCCAACAATGAAACTGGTGGACTTAAAAGGCACAGCTGAAATAGCTCATAATCATGGTGCTCGACTAATAGTTGACAACACATTCATGTCACCATATTTACAGCGGCCCATTGAACATGGTGCTGATGTAGTGGTTCATAGTGCCACTAAGTATATAGGCGGCCACGGTGATGTGATAGCAGGGCTCATCATTAGTTCCAAAGAACTGATCGATAATATGCGCATACCATATTTGAAAGATTTCGGCGGAGTTTTATCGCCCTTTGATGCATGGCTTTTATTAAGGGGCCTTAAGACCCTAGGAGTCCGGATGGACAGGCACTGTGCCAACGCTCAAAAGGTAGCGGAATACTTGGAAAAACACCCTTTGATTGATGAAGTTCACTATCCGGGACTTCCTTCTCATCCCCAGCATGAACTGGCGATAAAACAAATAAACGGTTTCGGTGGTATGATGAGTTTTGAACTCAAGGGTGGCCTTGAAGCTGGTAAGGTATTGATGAACAGTGTAAAGATGATATCACTTGCTGTAAGCCTCGGCTGTGTCGATTCACTGATTCAGCATCCTGCATCTATGACACATTCACCGGTGCCTCGGGAGGAGAGGTTGAAAGCCGGAATAACCGATGGTCAGGTAAGGCTTTCTGTGGGTATTGAGGATAT
>DUNY01000408.1 GCA_012839145.1 Thermoanaerobacterales bacterium | reverse complement strand
TTAGCTTGCATCTTCATTTACCCCCATTGAATATTTAATAAGGTTTAATTCACTTAATTCATGCTTTTGCAGCTCACCGACACTTCGACCTTCCCTGATAACTATTGCCCTGTCACATAGACCAATTATTTCAGTCATTTCTGAAGAGATTATAATAACAGCATTTTTCTTTTCTACCATTGAATTTATAATTTTAAAAATTTCAATTTTTGCACCAACATCTACGCCTCTTGTTGGTTCATCTAAAATCAAAACTTTGCAATTAGATGCCAGTAATTTTGCAATTGCAACTTTTTGCTGATTACCACCTGACAAACTTGCAACTTTATTATTCAGGGAAGCTGCTTTAATAGCCAATTCTTGTGAAAGCTTATTAGCATATTGGGTCTCTTGTTTCCTGTTGATCCAACCCATTTTACAAAAGTTACCAAGGCAAGATATCGTGATATTATATAAAATCGGCATTTTCAATAGTACACCCTGCGTTTTACGATCTTCCGGTAAAAAACCGATTCCTAATTGATACGCATGTTGGGGGGATTTAATTTTAATTTCCTTACCATTTAGAACAACTTTACCGCTATCTAACTTATCCACCCCTAAAATCGCTCTCATGGCTTCAGTGCGACCGGCTCCCACAAGTCCGCTTAAACCCAGGACTTCACCCTCACGCACATTAAATGATATATCTTTTACGGCCATTCCAGCACGAATATGTTCGGCACTTAAAACTGTTTTTCCCATCTTAGAAGTTCTTTCTGGGAAATAAGTCTTAAGGTCTCTGCCAATCATTAAATTAACAAGCTGCCCGGCATCTGTAGATGATGTTTCAACTGTGTCAACATACCTACCGTCTTTCAATACGGTTATTCTGTCAGATATCCTGAAGATTTCATCAAGGCGATGTGATATATAAACAATGGATACGCCTTTGTTTTTTAGGTTTTCGATCAACTCAAAAAGTCTTTCCACCTCTTTATTTGTCAAAACGGCAGTAGGTTCGTCCAAAACCAAAACCGATGCATTTCTTGTCAATGCCTTACAGATTTCAACAACCTGTTGATATGCGACACTTAGGTCTCTTACTCGTGCATTGACGTTGATGTTTCCAAATCCAACCTCATTCAGGAACTCCTGTGCTCTGCGTTTTATACTTTTCCAGTCAATGAAGCCGCGATTTTCTCTAAATTCATCAATGAATATGTTTTCTGCTACGGTAAGATGTTGAAATAGTGCGAATTCCTGATAAATAACAGAAATACCATTCTTTAATCCATCATTGGGTTTAGTGATATCTACTTTTTTGCCCTTTAGCTTTATTTCTCCCTTATCTGGTTGAAGGGCACCTGAAAGGATACGAATGAGCGTGGATTTTCCGGCACCGTTTTCGCCAACAAGAGCGTGTATTTCCCCAGGCTTTACAGAGAAGTTTACATCATGTAATGCTACAACGCCGTCAAAGCTTTTGTGAATATGACTCATTTCCACCCGGTGTTCTATCTCTGGCACTATGCGTTTTCCCCCTTTAACTAATATTTTGATATTTCTTACATTGTAATTTCTATGTAATGCAGATGAGAACTAATATTCAATACATACATAAAAGATTAAATATATAAAGGTAAAGCTTACTAAACCCATCTGCATCCACACCCATTTAAAAAAACAATTCTTTCAAGCTATTATTAATTTTTCTGAATATAGAAAGACGATGGTTTTATAATAAGTCTTTTAAAAAAATACATTTATATTTCTTTTTGTATTGTTGAAATGATTAGCTTTTGACGGTTTATTTGTATAATTGTGACGGTTTATTTATATTATAGATATGTATTTGTTATCTATCAATGTATGAAAAGGACAATTCACATTAGCAAATTGTCCTTTCAGGTGTCAAGACTAGTTATAATATTGACTATATTTGTCACGATATTGGGATATTGTTAAACCTTCATTTTCTTTAAAAATCTTAAAAAGTGTCCTTGTAGACTTATAGCCAACGAGTTTGGCAATTTCATCCACCGAATAGTCAGTTGTAGCCAGATAATGTTTTGCAAAGTTAAACCGCAAACTACTGAGTGTTTTGCCGAAAGTAGTACCAAAGTAGTCCTTGAATACACGACTGACATTTCGAGAAGTCATATTAAGACTTTTTGCAACTTTTTTAAGAGTTAGGTCTTCATGAAGATGTTTGCGAATATATTTTGAAATCTCAATCGCTGAATTAACATTTTCTCTGCTGTAGGGAGGGTAGGGCATGGGAAATGTAATGTTTCTTAGTGCTGTTATTACGAATTGGAGATACAAGTTTTGTACTTTCATATTCCAGCCAATGTCTTTATCCTTTAGCTCTGTTTCTATTTCTCTAATTATTGTATGGCATTCATATCTGTCCACACAATTGTAATAGCTTTGCACCTTGAATGTTTGTATGAGTGTCTCTAATTCAAAACGTTCAAGCAAAAGATTATATGCATTGATTTCCTTACATTCCCTGGGATAAAACTCAAAGGTGATAACGAAAAACTGGCAATCAACTGCAGGGTTATGTTCCACTTCATGCTCTATTTCAGGCATAATGAGAATCATATGACCCTTCCTTAAAAGAACCGTTTTACCATTTAATTTCATTTTGATTGAGCCTTTTAAAACGTAGTATATTTCATAACAATGATGGTAATGGGAGAACTCATACATTGTACTGTTGATGATTTCTGCATAGTAGACAAGAAACTTGCCCGTATTAAGAGGTACATATACTGTACTGCTTTGATAGGGGACTTCCTGATTAATTCTTCTATTCTCGTTTTGAGCAGAACCCATTTTCTCTAACGCCTCCCTTCATATCTGTGATTTTTGCCATATTGAAAGACGACTGTCAGGAAACATATCTAATTTTAGTACTTAACATGTGAAAGGACTATTTGACTGTATGAATTGTCCTTCTAAAACATTGATAAATAGCTTATATTTAATTTACAATAAAATCATGAAAAACTGACTAGTCTAAAATATATTATATTGTTATTTATGATTTTTTGCAATAAAACTTATAGTATTCAATAATGGAACGAAGGGAATGATTGCGAAATGTTCAAAATGAAACAGTTGTGGTTTGCGGATGAGAACAAGATAGAGCTGCGCCAGGTTGACGTTCCTGAAGTTGGAAAGGATATGGTAAAGGTAAAGATTGCCTATGTGGCCTTATGTGCCACGGATGCACACATGGTGACCATGGGAGTGCTTGGAGCAAAACCTCCGATGCCTTTAGGACATGAAGCATCGGGCATAATTGAGGAATTGGGTGAAGGTGCCGACAAATACGGCTTCAAGGTTGGCGACAAGGTTTGCCTTAGCCCAGCTACTTTTTGCGGTTATTGCTCTGCTTGCAAACGTGGCCAGCCTCAGTATTGTGAAAATCACATTAATCATGGTGCAATGGCTGAATATGTAGTTACCCATGTTAGCTCCGTTTACAAAATTCCTGATGACTCTGACTTGAAAATTTTCTGTCTGGCTGAACCTGCTTGCTGCACTATACGTGCTATGGATTTGGCCGGAGTTAAACATGGTAGCACCGTTGCAATTTCAGGTGTGGGTGGTATAGGATCCATCCTGCTTAATATGATATTGCTAAGCGGAGGAGCTAAAGTTACAGCCATTGACCCTGTGGAATCAAAGCGAAAGCTTGCACTGGAAATGGGTGCCACCAGTGTCATCGATCCTTTTAATGATGATATTGAAAAAAGAGCAATGGAGATAACTGATGGAATAGGTTTTGACTTTGTTTTCGAGGCATCCGGTTCTACCAAGGCAGCGGAACCTTGTGTCAAGATATTAGGAAAATGCGGAACCATCGTGTATTTTGCTGTTTTTCCACCTAAATACGAGATGCCCCTTAACCTGTATGAACTATACATGAAAGAAGGATGTATACAAACCGTATTCACTACCCCGACAATAATGCCCAGGGTAATAAACCTGGTTCCAAGACTCCAGCTTAACAAGGTAATCGGCAAAGTAATGCCTCTTGATCAGGCAGTTGAGGCTTTCAAGCTGTTTGAAGAGTCGATTTATCCAAAGATTCTTTTGGAGTGTTAAGAAGTATTTTAAAAAATAAAATATAAAGGAGTGATGGTCAATGAAATCAATAAGATATACAATGCCCGGGTATGGGTGTTATGACGTTCCTGAGCCGCAAATTGAAAATGCAGATGATGTCAAAATCAGAGTTTCTTATGCATCCATTTGCGGTTCGGACATCCATACCATTAAGGGCGATCTGGATGATTATTTTAAATTTCAGCCGGGTGAGCTCAATCCCTTGGGCCATGAAGCTTCAGGTGTAGTTGTTGAACTGGGTCCGGAAGCAAATGTGAAGGGTCTGAAGGTCGGCGACAAGGTTGCATATTATTATAATGTATATTGCGGTAAGTGTTACTTCTGTCGAAATGGACAGGAGCATTTCTGTCTTAATGTAACAAACAACGGTACTGCTATGAGTGAGTACATGGTGCTTAGAGAACAGCAGGTGTTCAAACTACCCGATGACACAGACTTGGCTAAAGCATGCCTGGTGGAACCGATAACCGTTTGTTTACATGGAATTGACATGTGCAGAATCAAAGTGGGAGATAAAGTAGCAATTTCCGGCGGCGGAGGAATAGGCCTTATTCTCTTGCAGCTTGCCAGACTGTCAGGTGCTTCAAAACTTACCCTAATAGAGCCTGTGGCTGAAAAAAGAGAACTGGCGGTCAAGTTGGGGGCTGATTTCACCATTAATCCAGCAAATCAAAATGTAGTCGAAGAGGCCATGAAAATAACGGATAACCTGGGATACGATGTAGTAATCGAGTCTTCCGGTGTTCCACAAGCATGCCAGCCGGCATACGATATACTTTCCCGAGGTGGTATATTACAATTTTTTGCTATATATGCAGACTACAAGTTCCCTCTTGACCTTATAGATTTGTGGGACAGAGAGGCTACTATCTGCGGCGTGTTTCAATCACCGTACATGTTTCCCAGGGCTATAGCAACCCTTAACCGGTTAAATCTGGATGAATTTGTAAAGCACATTTATAAACCGGAAGACTGTAAAAAGGCATTTGAGGTACAGATGACAGGCAAGCCAGTAAAAGTAATGTTTAAATTCTCATAGATAAAGCTAAGGATTAAAAAATTTCACAATAAAGGAGTGGTAACAAGTGACAGTTAGTAGTACGGTTGAAAGACTAAAGGATCAGTCATGTGAAATGAGGAAAAACCTGCTTAAACTCTGTCACAAAGCAGGCTCTCATATTGGTGGAGAACTTTCAATGGCTGACATCATAACCGCACTGTACCAGTATGGAATGAAATATGATCCTAAGAATCCAGATTGGGATGGGCGTGACAGGTTTATCCTAAGTAAAGGGCATGGAGCAGGCGCTCTCTATATTGCCTTAGCTATGGCAGGATACTTTGAACTGGATCAAGTCCTTAATACCTACAAGAAACTTGACAGCCCATTTGGAGAACATCCATCGGATGAAATACCGGGTGTTGAGATATCTACAGGTTCTCTGGGACATGGTCTTTCGATTTCTATTGGAATGGCTTTGGCAGCAAAACTTGATAAAAAGAAACACAGGGTTTTTACGCTTATGGGGGATGGAGAAATACAGGAAGGCTCAGTATGGGAAGGTGCTATGGCAGCAGCTCATTACCAATTGGGCAATCTTGTAGCGATTATTGACAGGAACAGAATATCCCTTGACGGTGAGACTGAGAAGCTTATGAAACTTGAACCCTTAGTTGACAAGTGGAAAGCTTTCGGCTGGAATGTAATAGAAATAGACGGCCACAACATGGAACAGATTGTAGACACAATTGATAATCTTCCCACCGTTGATTCAGATACTCCAACTGTCATTATAGCAAAAACTGTAAAAGGTAAGGGCGTCCCTTGCATGGAAAACGACGTGGACTGGCATGCGGGTTCCATTGATGCAGCACTTCTTGAAAAGAGCTGTGCCGAACTTGATGAAGCCAGGAAAAAGGAAAGAGGTGAATTATAATGGCAGGAGAGACATATCAATTTTTTAAATTAGTAGAAAAAATGTCAGCAAGAGAGGTATACGGCAGGAAAATGGCGGAAATTGGGAAGACCGATGACCGAATAGTTGTACTCACTGCCGACCTCATGCGCAGTAATAGGACAGGGGATTTTATGAAACAACATCCCGAGAGGTTTTTTAATACAGGCATTGCAGAACAGAATATGATGGGGATTGCAGCAGGGCTTGCCCTTGAAGGCAAGATTCCTTTTGTGTCCACTATGGCCACATTTGCTACAATGAGAGCATGTGAGCAGGTAAGAACTGACATTTGCTATGCAAACCTTCCGGTTAGAATAGTAGCTACCCACGGAGGTTTGACAACCGGTGCGGGACCAACCCATTACGGTCAGGAAGATATGGCAATTATGCGTTCACTGCCAAATATGACTGTTATAGCACCGGGTGATCCAAACCAGATCGGAAAGGTTATAGAGGCATCCATAGATTGGGAAGGCCCCATGTATATCAGGATAGGCCGTGGGGGCGAACCTGTTATTTATAAAGAAGACTACAAGTATGAAATTGGAAAGTCTATTACAATAAAAGATGGCAAAGATGTTACACTGATAGCCACAGGGGCAATAGTATTTTATGCCGTTGCTGCTGCTGAGAAATTGTCAAAAGACGGAATTCAGGCTAGGGTAATCGATATGCATACCATAGAGCCTATT
>DUNY01000170.1 GCA_012839145.1 Thermoanaerobacterales bacterium | reverse complement strand
CCGGTCGGAAAAGGAATGTTATTATACTTATAAATAAACTGTTTTGAATCCATGTACTAACATTATTCATAGAAAATCTCCTTATGGTCATCGGAAATAACCGTCTGCAAATAGGGATATATATATAATCTCTACTGTACTTTAATGCTCATAACTGTTGACGTTACTGAGTACATATTAGTCTTTAGCTGTAATGTTGTGCCCACACGAATTTCATTACTGCCAAGAACTATGGCGTTGTCACCGGCGGATCCCGAACCAACCACAGTTATATACATATCTTTGTAAACCGGATTCGGACAAACAACAACTCGTCCGTCGGAAGTCTCTACGAGAGTATCTGAAGGTTTTATCTCCACATTCGTTACCTTGCCCAAAACCGCATTTGATTTGGTTTCCTTTACAATATCTCCCACTTTAACTACATTTGCGGTAGCATCTCTTACCTCTTTAACATGTACAACCACTTCGATATTTTTTGCCACTGCTCCGGCAGACTTTTGGTTTTGTTTAAGAGTAAATCTTCCAACAACGGCTACAATCAGTAATATGGCCAGCAGGTCTATAATGTTTATCAATCCGAAAACTTTGCCTTTGCTATCTATTAAACCCATTTTTGTCCTCCTCGATTACCTGATGATATACTTTTAGCACTTCACCAGTCATGGTTTCAATGGAAAAATACTTTGCAACTTCTTGTCGGCCAAAAGTTCCTAATTTTTTTCTAAGGTTCTGATCATTCAATAGTTCTTTAATAGCTTCGGCTATATTTGCAGCATTAGTTTTCATTTCTGATCCTCTGCCGCTGAAATTATGTTTCTTTGCCCTTTCAAAATTTTCCGGACTTAAAATTCCCATAAACCCGGCTTCGCCGGCTATTATCACGGGTTTTTCCATAGCCATAGCCTCCAAGGCTACCCGTCCTACACCTACAGCAACATCGGCCATATTCATCAATAAAGGTGTATCAAGTCGGGCGCCGGTAACAATAACTTTATTTTCCTTGGTTTTTGAGTTGTAATCAGCCGCCAATTGACTTATAGCCTCGTATTTATCACCCTCACCCACAACTACCAGTTTAACTGTGGGAAAGACTTCTTCAATTCTTGGCATTGCTTGTATTAATTTTAAAGCGATTTCTCCACGAGCACCCATAAGCCGACTGATATATATAATCTTTAAGTCCTCCTGTTTTAGCCCCAATTGCTGCTGTACCATGGACGAATCCGTTTTTGGGTTAAACTGTTCAAGATCAATGCCGTTAGGAATCACAGATATTTTGTCTGAGCTTACTTTAAAGCCGTTTATCAAATGTTTTTTTACATCCTCACTGACGGCAATAACTTTTCGACCCCATGTGGTAATAAGGCCCATTCCCCAACCGGTGGAATATATCCCGTGTGAAGTAGTTATGTAAGGACAGCCGGTCATAAAACTGACCCATTGCGAGACCCAGGCCGGAATGCGTGCATGAGCATGAATTATGTCTACTCCGTGCTTGTTAACAATTTCTTTGAGACCCTTTATGGAATATATCAAATTCAAAGGTGATTTCCTGTCAAGTGGCAATGTATAGTGCTTAATATCACTGGATTCAAGGGCTTTTGTCAATTTACCGCCATGGGAAGCCACTATTACGTGGACACCTCGTTTTTTCAATTGTTTGGCAAGAGAAACAGCATGAGTTTCAGCCCCGCCGGCATCGAGAGCCATCAAAGCCAATAATACCGTAAGTCTTTCCATTAAAAAAGCCTCTCTCTCCGAGGAATTTGCTAAAAAAAGTATACCATCATACGAAAATAAAGTAAAGTTTAACTGAATAACTTGGCGTAAACCCTCCGCTTTTTCAGGCGGGAGTCAAACGCAATAAAGGCATTCATTCGCATTCCTATAATTCAGATGGAGATCGTTTTACTCCATCTGAATTATAGGACTTGCTTCATTTGACCAGTGTATAGCCGCCTTTTACCAGCAATATTACATTACTGTTTACAGCTTTTACACCTCGACCGTCATCTCTGGGTACAATGAGTAGGTGATTTTGCAACACATTTTCTCCATTTGTTATGTCTTTTCCTTCAGTTATATCGGCCAAACCACCATTGCCGGTATCCACAACTGTCCCAATCCCGCTTCTCAAGATTATTTCCGTACCCCTATCTCCAATTAGCTGCTGGCCTTGCTCCAAATATACGATTTCAAAACTTGCAGAATCACCTGACCTCGAATCCACATATTGCTTCAGGTTGAATAAAGCTTTATCAACGTAACTCTTGGTGACAAGCGGATCATTTTCAGATCCGGGTTCTACCACATCAGCTCTGGCACCTAAAGTGAATATGAAAAATATCGCCACTGCCATTAGGATCACAAGAACCTTTAATCGCTTACTCATACCTCACACTCCTGAAATCATAAAATATCACTCTTTTGTATATATTCGACATGATAATCAGTTTTCCTGTATTCCGTTGCTTCACCTAAATTTGCAAAATTCATTGGTATTTATTGTTTCTGGCATTGTTTTATATTAGTCTTAATGGTATGATTGTATAGGTCTTTATTCCTATTTTTGTTTATTTTTCCCAAAAAAAGAGGTGAATTCTATGAAATTCTCCAAAAGATTTATCATAAAACTATATATTCTTTTTGCGATTTTTACCATTATCATTCCTATTGGATTACTCTCGGTTTTACTGCAGGAAGCAATATTGGAATTGTTAACGGTTTTTTTGCTGTGCCTAGTTTTTCTTTTAGTACCGACCTTCATCATATACGGGGTTTTCTCAGATTTATATGATTATATCAAGGAAATAAACAATAAAGATTCAGCTTTTAAACATTCAGCCATTATGATGCATCTCGCCAAGTTTTTAGGGGTTATACCCATTTATGAACAACTGGAGGGGTTAGCACATGAATATAAAATGTTATATCAAGAAAAACAACTGTTATTTAACACCATACAATTTGATGCTTTAAAGTGCGAAAAACCTTTAATTATAGAAGATGATACTATCAGTTTATCGAGTAATTATAATTTAAATAATTTTATTGATACTGCAATAAAAACCATTTGCTATTTAACAAAGGCCGATTCCTGTTCTATGATGCTTTATGACGAAGAGATAGATGCCTTAAAGATTGTAGCCTCCGCCGGCCTCTCCCCAAATTTGGTTGAAGAATTTATTTTAAAGCCAGGAGAGGGTATCGCAGGGAAAGTCTACCAAGAGCATAAAGCCATTATAGTAGAGGATGTTACAAAAGACTCCCAGTTTGTTTTTTCTTCGAAGCAAACAAGGGCTTGTAGAGCTTTGTACTCCGCTCCGATTAAAACACCTGATGAATGTATCGGGGTTATCAACATTGATACTAAAACTCCTTTACCCAAAGATAAGCGTGAAATAGTGGAAGGCATAGTTAATCAAATCTCAATTGCCATAAAGAATGCCCATCTCTTTAAATCTATGGAAGAGCTTGCTGTAAGGGACAGTTTGACGGGTCTTTACAACCGCCGTTATTTTAACCAAGTTCTCGCTAAAGAAGTTGAAAGAGCCGTACGCTACAGTCGTTCCCTAAGTTTAGTAATCCTAGATATTGACAATTTTAAACAATACAATGATAACTACGGTCACATGGTAGGGGATTACTTGTTAAAAGAAATCGGCCGTACTATACAAGATAATTTGCGAAGCAGTGATGTTTTAACTCGTTATGGCGGAGACGAGCTGGCAATTATACTACCCGAGACTGATAAGCATTCTGCATATGCCCTTATGGAAAGGATAAGAAGAAGAGTCTCCGAGCGCCATCTGATAACGCAGGAAGTTCTTTTCCATATTTGCAATGAGTT
>DUNY01000403.1 GCA_012839145.1 Thermoanaerobacterales bacterium | reverse complement strand
TATACAGGCTTACGAGGGATTAAAACTGCGTCCGGATTTAATAATTTATACATTCTTATATGCTTTTTTACAAAACAAAAAACCGCCAAAGGGAATGAACCCCTGACGGTTGGGTAACTCGTAAACAAACTTTGTAAGTTTGAACAAACTCGAGTGTAATGAAACATCTTTTATCTCTTGGAGAATTGTGGAGCACGACGGGCTTTTTTTAAGCCGTATTTTTTTCTTTCTTTCATACGAGGATCTCTAGTCAAATATCCTGCTTTTTTAAGAACTGGTCTAAAGTCATTATCAATCTTTAAAAGAGCACGGGCAATTCCATGGCGTATGGCACCGGCCTGACCGGTAAATCCGCCGCCTCTGACGCTGGCGATTACATCAAATTTATCCAAAGCATCGATCTTTTCCAATGGCCTTTTTACTTCAGCTTTTAATGTCTCAAGGCCGAAATAATCATCAATAGGTCTTTTGTTTACAACAATTTTTCCACTGCCGGGCGTAATCCAAACTTTTGCAACAGAAGTTTTTCTCCTGCCTGTTGCAAGCACTGCCTGTTTCATATTCTTCCTCCTTTCTCCTACATGTCAAAAGTTAATGGCTGGGGTTTTTGGGCTTCATGAGGGTGCTTCGAGCCTGTGTATATCTTTAGTTTTTTTATCATTTTGCGTCCTAAAACATTATGTGGCAGCATACCCCAAACAGCTTTATACATAACCTTTTCAGGACTTTTGTTCATAAGACTTCTAAAGTTTTGAGCCTTAATACCGCCCGGATAACCGGTATGGCGATAATACATTTTATTATCCATTTTCTTTCCCGTAAGTATGACTTTATCGGCATTGACTATTATAACATGGTCTCCGGTATCCACATGGGGGGTGTATGTGGGTTTGTGTTTGCCCTTTAAAATCATGGCTACTTTGGATGCAATTCTGCCCAAAGGTTTACCTGTGGCATCGATAACGTACCAGTCACGTTTTACTTCCTCTTTTTTTGCCATGAATGTACTCATTTCTTTCCCTCCTTTTTGCATAAGGTTATTGTACAATAGGCTATTTTTTGTGTCAAGCTGTTAGTTTTATGCTCTATAAGACATAACTAATCGTTTTATTTTATGGTAAGGCTATTAGCAAAACATTAATAAATAACCTTTACAAGACACAAGCCTTGGGGTGCAAGTGTTTTCCCCGCTTGGGTTCTGTCTTTAGACTTGATAATGGATAATGTTTCAGCGGCATCCTTTTTGCCTGTACCTACATCCAACAAGGTTCCAGCTATTATCCTCACCATGTTATATAAAAAACCATTTGCTTCAAATACTAATTTTACTACATCACCACTTCGTAAAACTTCAAGTCTGTGGATGTGGCGTACCGTAGATTTAACCTGGCTTCCTGATGCCATAAAAGCTTTAAAATCATGGATACCTATTAGCATTTGAGCGGCTTTTTCCATTGCCTTTACATCCAATGGTTTTGGGAAGAAATAACTGTATTTTCTAAGCAGCGGCGAAGGAAACTTATCATTGTAAATAGTATAAGTGTAAATCTTAGCTTTTGCCCAAAACCTGGCATGAAAATCTTCCGACACCACCTGTGCGTGTTTTACCACTATGTCTTTCGGTAGTTTGCTGTTGATTGCATAAGGCAATTTTTCGATAGGAATCCGGGTATTTGTTTTAAAGTTAGCCACTTGACCCAAAGCGTGAACCCCTGCATCGGTCCTGCCGGATCCGACTACATGAATTTTCTCACCGGTAATGAAGCCTATTGCCCTCTCCAATACTTCCTGAATGGATGGAGCATTTTTTTGCCTCTGCCAGCCGCTGTAAGCTGTACCGTCATATTCCAACAGTATCTTCACATTCATATAATCCCACCTGCTACATAAAACGGCTGGTGATGCCACCGGCTGCAAACAATATAAAAACCGCAAAGGTAGCCATGTCAAGAAAGGTCATTTTCAATTCTTTCATGCGGGTCCTGTTTTCTCCCCCTCGATAACAGCGGGCTTCCATAGCCATGGCCAAATCATCGGCCCGACGAAAGGCACTGATAAACAAAGGTACCAGTAACGGAACCAAGTTTTTGGCCCGGTTTATTAAATTGCCGCTTTCAAAATCTGCACCTCTTGCCATCTGTGCCTTCATAATTTTATCGGTTTCTTCCAGCAATGTGGGAATAAATCTCAAGGCAATAGTCATCATCATAGCCAGTTCATGAGCGGGTACACCAATTTTTTTAAAAGGCGACAGTAGTCTTTCAATACCGTCAGTCAGCGAAATTGGCGATGTGGTCAGTGTTAAAAGAGACGTACCTGTGATCAATAAAATAAGACGTATAGCCATAAAAGCTCCTTGTGACAAACCCTCATAGGTTATATCAAAAGGACCTAACTCATAAATCACTCTGCCTTTTATCATAAAGGAGTTTAACAAAAAGGTAAGAGTGATTATAAACACCAGGGGCTTTAACCCTTTTAACAAGTATCTCACCGAAATTCCCGACAATAACGTGGCCAGCAGGATAAAACCTACTGGAAAGATGTATCCGTAAAAATTGTTAAGGGTAAATAATAGTATCAT
>DUNY01000316.1 GCA_012839145.1 Thermoanaerobacterales bacterium | reverse complement strand
AGTATAGTTCTCATTGATTTCCTGACTTTTCATGGTAAGGCCTACTGCGCTAGACGTACTGCCCATTTTTTCACCGACAATTCCCGCCATGACCGGATCATCAATGATGGATTTTTCGACATCAAGAAATCTTGGTTCTTTAGCAAGCCTTATTTTGGCACTTTCCAAGGATGCCCGGGTGGCTTTTTCTTCTACGTCCAATTCAATGAGTCTGGTTTTAAACTCAGTAATAAGCTCCAGCTTTGCATCTATATCTTTTTGCAGTTCAGTAACGCTTTGAGGTTTGGCCATAAAATCTTTAAGTTGTTCGGTAGCCATATCCAGGTTCTTTTGCTCTTCTTCCATTTGAGTATGTAAAAAAGTTGCAGACTTGCCCATCTGCTCTTGCAAGGTTTTTGAAAGAAAGTCCACGTATTTGGGTGCTAGCGTATTTGCTATCCGAGCAGCCATCTCCGGGTTGTGATCTTTTACAGCTATTCGGATAAGGTTTGTATCCTTTATAGCTTCTACATCTATCAATTCCCGTAAGGAATTCAGATTATATTCTTCCTTACCCAGGTCAAGTTCTTTTATTACCTGGTTTAATATATGAGGGTTTGTCACCTGAACTCGGTAAGTTTCCAGGGACATTTGAGGATATTGTGATAAATATGAAAGCAATGTATCATAGGCACTGTCCTGTCCAGGAGGCGGATTTTTCTGTATCAGTGGTGATACCATCAATGTGCTTCGGGCTTCATATGTAGGTGATATTACGAAAAAACTGAGTATCCCGCTTACCAGCATGGCTATGATGGTAATAGCGGCTATAACCCATTTCCCGCGAAGTAGTATCTCTATCAGTTCGCGTAGGCTGATTCCTTGTTCCATGGTTTTCCTCCTAGCAAGATATATTACGATATTGTATTACTTCCCTCGACTTTAATTTATTCTACATAAGGTGTCGAATTCCTTCTTTTTATCAGGAATATACATCCTATCCCAGCAATGGCTCCGGCACTGTCTATCAGAACATCCATCACCTGTGCACCTCTACCTGGTACAAATAACTGATGCAACTCATCGGAAATGGCATAAAGGATACAGATTAAAACAGAAAAGATGAGTGCCTTAAATTTCAGAACTTTACTTGTCTTCATTGCGTTCATAACCAATGCACCCAGCACAAAGTATTCACTGACATGAGCACATTTGCGTACAATATGGTTAAAACGTTTTATTAAATCAGTTGTGGTGCTTGTTTTAATATCCAAAGGAACCAACAGACCTACTTTTTCTATTATAACCTCTGTCACCTTTTGGCTAAGACCGTTGGACCGCGGTGCAGGTTGAGCGGATAGGACAAAGATGAGAAACATCCAGAGAAGAACTGCTATCCACGATAGGATTATTTGTAGTTGTTGTCTTTTTAGTATATGCATTAGAATACGTCCCAATTTTTATTGTATCTGTCTCCGAAATTGAAGCTTATTTAGCTCATTTTAGTATATCATTTAGTAAGCGATTTTGAAACTGCTTTTTTGAAGCCCATTTTCCAATTCAAAATTTAATGGAGGAACTAATACATTAAATTCGGTATCTTAGTATATAGTTTTGTTGGTTGCAAAACTTTATTATACGGCATTTTTGGGCTCTTTGAGACCCGCCTTTTCTATTTTAAGATACAAATAGGAGCTGCTGCAAACGAATCAAATAGTTTGTTTGCAGCAGCTCCCTTATATTTTTTGAAATATGCTCCCATTTGTAATTTGTCTATTATTTTTTATTATAATTTCTGCCTGTGACATATTTCTTTTCAATCTGTCTAATCTCCGGTAATCCAATCAACTCGTTAAATTCATCAAAAGTTATCATGTTTTTTAAGGCGTTTTTTGTAGTGCCTTCAGCTTTTAAGGTTCTCATAAGATTTTGCACTGCTTTAACCGAAGCATATGTTGATGAAACACAAAATATTACCAAATCATAACCTATGTCCTCTAGCTCCTTTACACTTAGAAGAGGTGTTCGACCATTTTCGAGCATATTAGCTAGCACTGGCACATTAAAGCTTGACGTAACTTTGTTCATTTCTTCTATTGATTCAACTGATTCTATAAATATAATGTCTGCACCGGCTTCTTCATAGGCTTTACCCCTCTCAATTGCCTCCTGTATGCCATAGTTCGTACGGGCATCAGTCCTAGCCATTATCATAAAATCCTGATCCCATCTTGCATCGCAGGCGGCTTTTATTTTCCCGACCATTTCTTCTTTTGAGACTATTTCTCGTCCTATCATATGACCGCATTTTTTCGGGGCTACTTGGTCTTCCAATTGAATACACGCAACCCCCGCCTTCTCATATTCTCGCACAACTCTCATTACATTTACAGCATTACCGTAACCTGTATCCCCATCAGCTATTACAGGAACTTTTACCGCTTCAGCTATATTTGATGCCCTTTGAACCATTTCCGTCATAGTCAAAAGCCCTGCATCTGGTTTACCTAATATACTTGCTGAAGTTCCATACCCAGTCATGTAAACCGCATTGAATCCTTCCATTTCGATAATACGTGCTGTTAAAACATCATGGGCACCAGGTGCAACTAAGATTTCATCCTTTTTTAAAAGACCTCTTAATTTTGTTGCCATCTTTTCCACAGTACAACCTCCACTATTATTATTCTCGTTGATATAGTGTAATTAAAATAAGAAGAGTAAATTAATCGAGATATTGATCAACTCTACTTAGGAATGCATCGAATGGTATATACTTGTTGAACTCAGGTTCATTAAAAACATACTTGCCGAGCTTTGAGTAGTCCTTTGTCTGCAGAAACATATCACATGCCTCTTTGCATGCTGTAAAAGCAGTATATAGAAGCATTGGCCAATAGAGAGACAGGTTTATGCCTGAATCTGATTCTTCCTGAACCGAGCAACCTCCATTGGTTACTACAACCGGACCGTGAATCTTTTCTCGGATTTCCCTGGGTATTCTACCTCCAGATGCTAAGAATACGGCATTGGCACCGGCTTCAAGATACATGTTGGCGCGTTTGACCATATCGTCCATGTCTCCAGTTGCCCAGGCAACGTCGGTACGGGCAAAAATCTGAAAATTCTTATCGGTTCGGGCAGCGCAGGCTGCTTGTATCTTTTTGCACATCTTTTCAGGGTCAATAATGATAGGGGTAAGGTTTGTATGCTTGCCAAACTCGTGATCTTCTATATGAATAGCACAAGCACCGGCAGATTCGAATTCCCGGACGGTACGCCAGATATTAGCAGCATGGAAAAACCCGTTTTCAGCATCACAGACCAAGGGAATATCTATATTGTTCGCTACATTTTTGGCATGGCAAACCATTTCTGACATTGTGACAGCACCAATATCCGGTAATCCCAACATGCTGGCAGCGGTTGCATAACTACCAAGATACGCAACCGTAAATCCGGTTTTTTCAACCACCTTGGCGCTGATAGCGTCGTAAACGCCTGGAGCTGGGACACACTTACCTGAAGCCATTAATTCCTTAAGTCTTATTCTTTTTTCTTGGACAATCATCATTTAAAACCTCCTGAATTTTATTATATAGATAAGCGTTCATAGAATGACTTTCAAATGCGATAGCATTAACCAACCAAATGTACAAGTCTAAGAGACAAATCGGGAATAAAGGTGGTGGCAAGGATTGCCAGAAAGCCAACTATGATAAACGGCCATGCTTCTCGGACCACATCTACAAAGGATTCATCGCAAAGTCTACAGATAAAGAAAATGGAACCCGCCATAGGAGGAGTCAAATATCCGACGCAGAGGTTAACGAGCATGATGGCCCCAAAGTGAACGGGGTCAATACCAAACGCTATTACCGACGGTAGAAGCAACGGAGTCATAATAAGAATCGATGCATTGATATCGATTAACATACCTAAGAACAAGAAAATTAAGTTGCACAACAATAGGAATGCAATAGGGCTTGATATGTTGCTGGTGATAAATTCTGCTAATGCGTGTGAAACACCGACTCTTGTGAGCATACGACCGCCAGCGTTTGAAAACGCGGCTCCCAATGCAATAACCGCTGTCATGCCTGCGCTTTCAACCGCAATCCACCACATGGTTCTATCCATCTTGTTGCCACGGAGTTTTTTGATAATATAGTATACGATACCATAAACACCGCAGACAGCTCCCGCTTCGGTAGGGGTAAAGGCACCACCATAAATACCACCGAAAATGATGATTGGCATCAATAATGCAGGCAAGGCATTTTTTGTTTGCTTAACAATATTTTTAGTAAAGCTCTTAAAGATCAGCGGTTCAGTAGCTTTTGCCTCATTACGACCGTGTATGAGGAAATTGACAATAATATAACCTAATCCAATAAAGATAGCTGGCCCAGCAGTAGCTATCCATACTTCTGCGATATTCTGTCCCGCTGCTAAAGCATAAAAGATACCTGGAACGCTCGGTGGAATCAAAATGCCGAGAAAGCCTGATGCTGCAGCAAGTGCTGATGCATAGCTCTTTTTGTATCCGTGTTTTACAAGTTCAGGGACCATCATCTTCCCAATTGAACTGAGCGTTGCAACAGTAGAACCGGTCAGAACACCAAATGCCATCGACGTAAGAACCAATAGGGCACCAAGGCTGCCACGCAACCGGCCCACAAATGCCTGAATAAAGTTAACCAGGGATGTTGATATGCCGCTGTATTGCATCAGAGCCCCTGCGAATACAAAGAACGGAATGGCTAAAAACGGGAAGCTGTCCAATGACGCAAAGGATGTCTGAGCCAATGATAATGACGGTTGTCCGACAAAAACAATCATAGCGACACAGGTCAACCCCATACTAAAAGCCATTGGTAGTTTAAATAAAAGGGATGTACCTAAAAATACAAGTAGGAAAATACCAAGTGCCTGAAAAGCGCTCATATTGCTTTCTCCTCCTTTTGGACTTTTAGTTCGGTTTTTACTGCGAGACGTTCTTCTTTACTCGTGATTAACCGACAGAAGCCATGGATGGTCATACATATAGTACCTATCATAATTGATGACATGGGGAACAGCATATTAATCCTCATTGCGGCAGAACGCTGCCCTAAACGTGCGATATTTTGCAGATATGCCCAGTAAAGGCGGCCGAAATATACTAGGAAAATCAGTGTCAGAACTAGGCTCGCCTTTTCAACCATTAGTTTGTATTCTTCAGCCTTTTT
>DUNY01000095.1 GCA_012839145.1 Thermoanaerobacterales bacterium | reverse complement strand
TGATAGTCTGTCTTTAATTATTTGACGGATAAGCCCTTCAATCTTTCCGGGAGTGGGTCTGGCCATTGATCTAACTGCAGCTTCAGCACAATCAGCCAGCATAACTATAGCCACTTCACGGGTCTGGGGTTTAGGCCCTTCATAGCGGTAGCTAGCCTCGTCCGCTTTCTTTTCATCACCGCTGTTTAAGACTTTGTTATAGAAAAAGGAAAGCAAAGTCGTTCCATGATGCTGGGCAATAAAATCATTAATGCTTTTTGGCAAATGGTATTCTTGAGCTGTTTCAAGCCCGTCCTTTACATGAGAAGTAATTATCAAAGCACTAAGTGATGGACTTAGCTTATCATGAGGGTTGTCCGATGTCAGCTGATTTTCTATAAAAAAATACGGTCGTTTCAATTTGCCGATGTCATGATAATTTGCCCCTACTCTGGCCAGAAGTGAATCAGCTCCTACAGCTTCAGCTCCGGCCTCTGCCAAATTCCCTACAATTATAGAATGATGGTAAGTACCCGGAGCATCCAACATCAATCTTCTAATTAGAGGTTGATTTGGATTGGAAAGCTCCAAAAGTTTTATAGCACTAGTGATGCCAAAAGCATTTTCTAGAAACGGAAGGGTCCCGATTGTCAAAATGGATGACAGTATACCGTTTATTATCCCCCAAGGGCTTTCCTTCAGTATATCAAGCAATGTACCGTTGTTTATAAGCAATAGACCGGTTATTAGTAGGAAATTAGCACCACCAATTATCCCTCCGGCTTTTGTCAGGTCAGAACGCTGGGATACCTTTGCAGTACAAAAAATACCTACTATAGCTCCCAATAGTGCCACAAGAGTATAGGTGAAGTCATTACCCAACATAATTCCTATAGCTACACTCATTGTAAAACTTGAAAATATAGCAATCTGTGGGTTAATTAAAATAGATATAAGCATGCTCCCTGCCGCCAAAGGAATCAAATAATTGGATATGGTTTTGATGCCTAAAGAAATTATAAGGGTAGACAAAATAACCAGTACCAGTAATGTCAGATAAAGGTTGTTATTATATATCTCTCTGTAAAAATAATACACGGCAAAAGTTAGGGTCCCCACTAGGAGGCCTGATATACAAATGATTCCTACCAGCAGGCTTATATCCGCTCTCTTGTCTCTAGCCAGTAATCCTAATTCTTTAAGCATTTCCTTGTGTTCACTGGTTATAACCGTGCCTTTTTCTATCAATACCTGATTTGGAAAAACCTTAACGGGTGCTATTGATTCCATAGCTTCCAGTTGTTGCCTTTCCGTAGCTTCACGATCATAGACCATATTTGGCTTTATTGTTAAAAGTGCTATTTCTTCGCCTACACTCTGAAATTCCTGAGGCAGCTTCAGATTTCTAAATTCTTCTATTATATATGTTTTTGCCCGTTCTAAGGAATCTTCCTTGACGCCTTCTTCCATAACCTTTTCGATAATAGCTTTTGTTATGGTTTCAAGCTCTTTTAAAGAAGTATCGCTCATTGTTACCAGCTGAGTGTAGGACTCCTCCGAAATATCGCCGGATATTTTATCCATCAGGAGTTTCACCTTTTCTTTATCCTCAAGGTAGTTACGAATTCTTACCTCTTTAACATAGTTTAAAATATCCGCCACTTGATTTTTAACGTCAACGGTAATCGTGTGATTTAATGTGTATTTTTTGGGAACAGCATCAGCTGCAGCCTGCTTTAGTTGATTTGTAGCAATTGTATTGATTGCATCTTTGCGAGCTATTATGCTTTCTTGTAATACCTCACCGACTTTTACATCATATTTTTGAGGAAGGGATGAGAAAAATATCAAAGTCGTCAATGCGATAAAGAAAAAAAGCCCCAGTACCAGTTTCTGGAACGTAAAATTTTCGTATATGGCTTTTTTTATTTTACCGGAAAATACTGTTTTAATCATGGCTACAAAATCACCCCATGTTCTGTAGGCGTTTTTCGTCAAACCTCTCGTATGCTTTAATTATTCTCTGGACCACTTCATGACGCACTACATCTTCGTCATCAAGGTAGACAAATTGAATTCCCTTGACGCCTTGTAAGACTTCCTGTATTTCCTCCAAGCCCGAATAAATTCCTTTGGGCAAGTCAATCTGGGTCAAGTCTCCGGTAACTACTGCCTTTGAACCGAACCCCAAGCGTGTTAAGAACATTTTCATCTGTTCCGAGGTTGTATTCTGAGCTTCGTCCAAAATGACGAAGGAGTCATCTAAAGTTCGGCCTCTCATATATGCCAGAGGAGCTACTTCAATAAGACCTTTTTCCATGTAACGTCGGAAAGAATCCACCCCCAAGATATCATACAAAGCATCATACAGGGGTCTGAGATAAGGGTCAACCTTATCCTGAAGATCTCCCGGTAAAAAGCCTAGTTTCTCGCCGGCTTCCACTGCCGGTCTGGTCAATATTATTCGGTTTACTTCCTTTTCCTTAAAAGCAGTTACAGCCATAGCCATGGCTAGATATGTTTTACCCGTACCTGCCGGTCCTATACCGAACACTATGTCATTTTGTTTTATGGCACCTGTGTATAGTTTTTGGCCTATGGTTTTGGGTTTAATGGGCTTTCCTCGATGAGTATGGCATATTACGCCTTCATACAAGTCGTTTATCCTTTCCCCTTCGCCGTTTTTTGCAAGGGTAACAAAATATTTTACTTCGGTTGTTGTCAAAGGGTTACCTCCCTGTAGCACCTCAATCATTTGGGTAAAAAGCCGCTGAACCGACTCTACGTCTTTTTTCTCTCCCAATATGGCTATTTCGCCGCCACGGGTGGTTATTCTCACTTTGAACTCCTCTTCAATGCATTTTACGTTCATGTCTCGGTTGCCGAATAAAAACGACATATCATTTATATTATCTATTGTAACTCTAGCTTCTGCCAGATTTTCTCCCAAATTTTCTCCTCCCCTTAGTTGATTTCCTTTTTTTGGCCTATATCTTCCACCACTTCTATAATTATAGAGCCTATAACCGCTTTCTCTTCGAAATCCAGCATGAATTCCATCTTTTTTTGTGTTATTTTATTGTCTTTCGAAATGTCTCCCAATTGCAAAATAAGCTCAGCCTCGGCTTCGCTGGATGCTTCTTCTATACCTAAGAATTCTTTTGTGATTTCCATTTCCAAGTACTCCACAACATTGAGTTTTAGGGCTCCTTCAAATATAGGTAGAATAGCAATTTCCTTCAATGTTTTCCTATCGTAAAGAGTATACGGAATACTCCCCCATTGCAGACTAAAAATGTGGTCTCCTGTTTGAAACACAATAGATTTCTTGCTTTTGCCCGTGGGAGTCTTTTTTGTTTTAACTAGGGGAACTTTCACAGCCTTTTGGTACCATACCCTCGCTTTTATAATGCCTTGGGCATGAACTAAAAGAATGTCGCCTTCTCCTTTATCCTTCTGCTCAGAACAATCTTGTTGCAAAACAATTCTCCCAGTTATCAAGACATCCCCTTTGCTCACTGTTTGACCAGGTTTAACCAATGCTTCACCTTTAAAATGTATTATTTCTTCTACAATACCGTCTTTTGAGGCTATTATATCACAGGGTGTATTTTGTTCAAGCTTGGGAGGTAATTGCTTTTTAACAAGTTCTACTGTAAGTTTCGAACCCCTTATCTCAATCTGGGCCCAAGCTACATTTTTATATTCATTCATAAGTTTGTTAATATAATATTCTTTATCAAGACCATATTTGAAAGTACCTTCCTTTAAGCCCCACTGCCTCAAATCCTCCATTACAGAAATACTTAAGTCATCATCGGGACATTTTATTTCCATGCTCCAAATAAATGATGACATTAAATAGACCGCTCCAATAAAAAGTAAGGCTCCCAATAGGAATGCTTTTCTTTTTTTTAATTTAGAAAATATGAAAATAAAGCCTACCCGTTTTAAAACATAAATCCGACAACGAGTTTTTTTTGCTAAACGGGCTAGTCTAAAAAAATCCCTTACATTGATTCTTGCTGTTAATTCATCGTTGTCAGCTCGTTTAATATCCCACAAGTAAATATTTTTTAAAGCAGCTTGATTTAATAGTCTTTCTCCGTATTCTCCTACAATTTTAATAATAACATAACCCGTAAGATAATTCCACAGTTTTATCAGAAGCACAGCTGTACCTCCTCATTTCATTCCTCAAACTCAATAACTGCAATCTTTCCCTCAACTGTTATCTCATCAGCAATTATGGTTTTTATAAGAAGCTCTTCGCCTTTTATGCATACAACACCAATAGGAGTGTTTATTTTTACACATTTGGAATTATACTCGATAATTCCTTTGTGATTTTCTAAAAATACAGCTATTCTCCCTGTTATAATCACCCTAGGAATGTTTAGAATTATATCTCGAGGCAAATCAAAAGCATCGGATATCTTTCGCTTTATTCCTTCGTTCATAATGATCTCCTTTTAAGACACATTTATTTAAAATTTATTCGTTTTCATCATGTTTAATTACTATAAAAAAGAAAAACCTTACAGCTCTATAACCGTAAGGTTAACTCTATAAAAATTATAGCCACAATCAGTGCCGCCTATTTGCAAGCGCTTTCGGTGGAGATAATACCTCTTGCAGTATTATACCTCGAAGTATATTTTCTTGAGTAAAAAGCTCGAAAATATCACCGTCAGATTCAGGTTGCGGCCGGTGCTCTG
>DUNY01000192.1 GCA_012839145.1 Thermoanaerobacterales bacterium | reverse complement strand
TACCCTTAAACAGGGTATTTTTTTTAATTAAGTAAGAAATGAGGGAATTGTAATGGAGGAAGATTTTAATATATTATACTCTAAATTAAAAAAACTTGAAAATAGAATAACTTCCCTTCGACTTGGCCGTAGTATTTTAATGGATTTATTGATAGAGCAAGAAAACGCAAAAAACAAAGAAATAGAAAAACTAAACCATGAAATTAAAAGGTTAAATTTCATTCTCAAAAACCGCCGCTAATGGTTAACTTTACATAAAGGGTTTTTCAACTGGAAGTTGAATAGTTTTATAAAGAAAAGCTGAATTTAAAATATAATTAATAATACCGGTAAAGTTATCGGATAATAATTTTCGCCGCCTATTTTAATCACTACAGGAAATAGTGAGTCAGTGTTAATTAGAAGAAAAACATTTTAACTACAGGAAGTGTAATTATGCTTGTTAACGGGAAAAAAACTAATTTAAGGGATATTAGACCTACCGACTTTGACAAAATATTAAAATGGCAAAAAAACAAACTTCTTACATACTTTGTGTGTAATAAACTGCCAATGTCGATTAAGGAATGTGAAATCAGGTATTCTGAAGCTTTTAAGCTATTAAATCAAATCTTCGGAATTGAAGATAAGAACGGTAAATTTATAGGTGAAATAGAAATCGATCACATTAAATGGAAGGATAAACAGGCTGAGCTTTTTCTTTATATAGGCGAAGAGGAGTTATGGGGGAAAGGCTATGGTTTTGATGCGTTAAAAACATTTTTAGATTACATATTTAATGTAAGGAATTTTAAATATATATATCTTCGAGTTTATGAACATAATGCAAGAGCCATAAAATGTTATGAAAAATGTGGTTTTAAAAAACGAGGTATTTTAAAATTTAATAAAGACAAAATAGATAGCGATAATCTTATTTTAATGGATATAAAACCCACAAATTTAAAAAAATAGTATGACAGACATTTTTTCCATTATTACAGCTTATACATAAGAGTAAAGGATTAAAACCGGGTGATTTATCATGATAAAAAGAATTACCGTTGTTTTTCTTCTTTTGCTATTGTGTATGTGCATTATTATTTTATTAGATGATTATTATAGGATGCAAATACCTTCCGATATATATATAGGTGATGTAAATTTGGGAGGTTTAACAATAGACTTAGCAAGGGACAAATTACAATGTTTAACGGAAGAGAAAATGAAGCAACCTATAAAACTAATTTTCGATGATAATCAGTGGACTTTTGCTGCATCAGAACATATTGAAGTTGATTTGGATAAAAGTATAGATAAGATTTTTATGTATTTAAAAAGTAAAAGTGTACTAAATAGGTTTATCATACGTCACCGAATGAAAAAACGCACTTACAGAGTGGAGCCAGTTTTAAAATTTAAAGAGAATAAATTACAACAAACCTTCGAAAAAATAAACAAAGTAATAATGGTTGAGCCTAAAGATGCCATTTTTAAAATCCACGGCGATACAGTATCTATAGTTGATGATGTTAAAGGCTATATTTTAGATGGTGATAAACTGAAGGAGAATATTGCCCGGATCTTGTGGTCTGAAAACAGGACATTAGATATTCCGGTTAAAAAAATTCAAGCTGCTAAGACTAAAGAAGATTTAGCGTCCATGAAAATAAGGGTAAAAGTAGCAGAGTATTCAACTAAATTCAATAAAACTTTAAAAGGAAGAACAGAGAATATAAAAATTGCCGGAAAAATTATCAATGGTTATATCCTTTCACCTGAAGAAGTGTTTTCTTTTAATAAAACAGTAGGTGAACGCACCGAGGAGCGGGGATACAAAGAAGCAGTGGTATTCATTGATAACCAAGCAGTTCCAGATATAGGTGGTGGTGTTTGTCAGGTTTCCAGCACTCTATATAATCTTGCTTTACTAACCGATCTTGAAATCATAGAAAGAATGAACCATTCTTTACCGATAAGCTACGTTCCATTGGGTAGAGATGCGACTGTGAATTACGGTAATATTGACTTAAAATTTAAAAATACCTATGGAGGTTATCTTTTGTTAACAGCCCAGGTTATAGAAGACAACTTAACGGTAAAGTTTTTTGGGAAAAACAAGCCGGATACTATTATAGAAATATTTTCTGAAACGATCAAAACTATACCACCTCCTGTTACCATAAAAAAAGATTTCAATTTAGCTAAAGGTGAAGTAAGGATAAAACAAGGAACTTCCGGTTATGTTGTTAACCTCTGGAAGAAGTATTTTAACGGGGAAAATGAGAACAGGGTTCTAATATCAAAAGATACTTACAACCCAACACCTACAATTTTATACATGGGTGAAAAAATTGAAGAAAGACAAGATGTTAATGATTTAATTATCGATAATGAATTGCAGCAAAATGAAGGAGAAGATTAAAAAACAGACTTTCAAAGTCTGCTTTTTTTATAAAAATCACTCTATATATCATAGTCTTGTTTAATTATTAAATGAGTTTATGCTATAATATAGCATAAGAATAGGGGGCATTCTCATGGATATTGAAGAGGAAATCAGGGATTATTTTGCGACTGTTGAAATAAACTTACCAGATAGTATGAAATTACTAATGAACTTAAAAGATAAATTTAATATATTGGATTCAAATGCCCATGCAATACTAGAATCCATAAAAACCGATAATGTGGAATCGGAAAAAAAGAGAGCTTATTTATACAGCAAAATAAAAGAACATTTAAACTCATGCCAGAAGTGTCCTTTATATGCTGCCGAAAGTCATACTCAAAAGGTAGCAGGTGAAGGAGCTTTAAATTCACCTTTAGTTTTAATCGGTGAAGGGCCGGGATTTGATGAAGATAAAATGGGGCGCCCTTTTGTTGGGCGAGCGGGACAGATACTTACGACTATATTAAATAAACTGGAAATCAGAAGAGAAAAGGTGTATATAACTAATGTTATAAAATGCAGGCCACCACAAAATAGAACACCCATGCAAAAAGAGATTCGAGCCTGTTCCCATAATCTTGAACTTGAGCTATCCTTTATTACACCTAAAGTTATAATTGCCCTCGGTGCAGTTCCTTTAAATTACTTTAAATCAGGCAGCAGTATTATTAGAGAGCGAGGACGGTGGATAAACTCCGGTGAATACTGGATTATGCCAACTTTTCATCCGGCGTATATTCTACGTCAGCAGGGAAAAGCTTTAAACAGAGTTAAATGGGCTATATGGCAAGATTTTAACAAAGCCGTGGAAAAAGCAAAGGAAATGTGTCCAGAGTACAAATATAGCTAATAGAAATTACAATAAAAATTAGAAGCAATGAGGAAGTGATAAAGTGAAATACAAGATTCTAACTTGGGGCTGTCAAATGAACATTCATGACAGCGAAATAATTTCTGGCATCCTGCAAAAGGTGGGTTATTGCCCAGCCGATACACTTAAAGAATCGGATGTTATAATTTTAAATACATGCTGCGTAAGGGAAAATGCGGAGAGGAAGGTATATGGTCGGATTGCACAGTTAAAGCAGTTTAAGCAGAGAAACCCCGACCTGATTCTTGCAGTTTCTGGGTGCATGATACAACAACCCCATGTTATTGAATATATAACACAAAAATTACCATATGTGGATATTATATTTGGAATAAAAAATGTCCATAAACTACCTGAACTAATAGAAAACTCCAGGCAAGCGAATTCACCGGTAATTGAAGTAGTTGCAAACTCAGATATTGAAGAAAATCTTCCGATTAAACGGGCTGAGGATTCAAAAGCTTGGGTAACAATTACCTACGGATGTAACAATTATTGCAGTTATTGCATTGTACCATATGTAAGAGGAAGGGAAAAAAGCCGTAACCCGGGGGATATTTTAAGAGAGGTTCAGGGCTTGGCCAAAGAAGGTTTTAAAGAAATCAATCTTTTGGGGCAAAATGTAAATTCATACGGTAAGGATTTAGCCACACCTGTAGCTTTTCATGAACTTTTGCGTAATGTAAATGAAATTGATGGCATTAAACGTATTAGATTCATCACATCTCACCCGAAAGATTTATCTGATGAGCTTATATTAGCAATGAAGGAATGTGAAAAAGTATGTGAACATATCCATCTTCCCGTTCAGGCCGGAAGTAATCGCATTTTATCTAAAATGAATCGCAAATACACAAGAGAGCACTATATAGAATTAATAAAAAAATTGCGAGATGCTATTCCAAACATTGCTATTACTACAGATATAATTGTCGGTTTTCCCGGGGAAACTGAAGAAGATTTTTTATATACTCTTGATCTTGTAAAAGAGGCGGAATTTGACTCAGCTTTTACTTTCATGTATTCTAAGCGTAAGGGAACACCAGCAGCTAAAATGATTAACCAAATCGATGATGACATAAAAAAAGGCCGTCTTAACAGATTGATGCGGGTACAAGATATTATAACTGGAAACAAAAATAAAAGTCTTAAGGGGACAATACAGGAAGTATTAGTTGAAGGAGTAAGCAAAGGCAATTTAAACAGATTATCGGGGCGAAGTCGAACAAACAAACTGGTTAACTTTGACGGCTCTGAAACGCTAATTGGCAAACTTGTCAATGTGAAGATTACCGAGCCACACACTTGGTCTTTATTGGGTGAGATCGTCAGATGAGAAATGCAGGGGGTTTTTTCATTAAATGGATACTCCTATGATGAAACAATATAAAGAGATAAAAAGTAAATATAGCGATTATATAGTTTTTTTTCGATTAGGCGATTTTTATGAGATGTTTTTTGAAGATGCTCGTATTTGCTCAAAAGAGTTGGAGATTACCCTTACATCAAGAGATCCAAATAAAAAAGTGCCTATGGCCGGAGTACCATACCATTCAGCAGATCAATACATTTCCAAGCTTGTATCTAAAGGTTACAAAGTTGTTATTTGTGAGCAGGTAGAAGATCCGAAACTTGCAAAAGGAATTGTAAAACGAGAGGTAGTAAAGATAGTAACACCTGGGACCATCACTGACTTAAACGCCCTGGAAGAAAAAAAGAATAATTACCTTGGTTGCGTTTTTAAGGAAGGAGATCATTATGGTCTTGCTTTTGTCGACCTAATGACAGGTGAATTCGAAATAACGGAATTAAAATCATCTTACCCTTATAACGGGGTTATCAATGAAGTGAG
>DUNY01000413.1 GCA_012839145.1 Thermoanaerobacterales bacterium | reverse complement strand
GCCGAGGTCTCACCCCGAAAATTATAGCCAGTCCCCCTCAAATGGACTCGGTATTTGCTCTTGTCGCCGCAGGCATGGGTGTTTCCATCGTACCTTCCAGCGATAAAACTCATGACATCCCCTGCCTTCATTTTATTGACTTAGAAGGCGATGATACTCAACTGGATGTAGTCGTTGCTTGGAACAATTCTAACGATAATTCCTGTGTGCCCCTTTTTATTTCTGAATTAGGCGAGCAGCATCGTAGCTAACCCTGCCTACCTTCCCTTCACAACAAACAGCCCTAATGTCTGCGTCGCCTAGTGTCAACCTTTTTTCTGTATCAGAGGTCAAAATGACAGTTATGTGCTGTACAAAGAAAGCACCAACCATTTTCGATTAGTGCTTTGCAATAGAGATTTTAACTATTTCTCCTATTTAATGGATATGGAGCGGTTCATAACATAGGAAGACTTCGTCTCAAATCAATCTCTTTAACAGAGAAATATTCCGATTAATTAAAAAGCAAGTTCGGCAAGAACGTTACTATTTGTGGGAATAATATTAAGATAATGCAGAAGATTACAGCGGCAATTAAAAACGGCCAAATACCGGAAAATATCTCTTCCAATGGTACATCAGGTGCTACGCCCTTTATTACATACACATTGACACCTACAGGAGGGGTAATGACAGCCATAGCAACAATCACCGAGATAAGTACTCCGAACCAGATGGGATCATAGCCTAGGGTATCAACAACTACGGGATAGAAAATGGGAACCGTAATTAATATCAGCGGGATTGAGTCGATTAATGCGCCTAAAAACACATAGATCAATATAACAATAAATAAGATGAAATAAGATGGTAGAGATAAACCCCCTACCCAAGTTGCAATCTCAAAGGGAATCCGGCTGAGTGAGATAAAGCGGGTGAAAATCGTAGCCCCTGCGATTAAAAACATAATCATAGCAGTTGTACGGGTAGTATCGACTAAAGCGCAGTTAAATCTTTCCCAATTCATATCTCCTCTTATGAGCGTAACTAATAAAACACCAGCCGCACCGATACCGCCAGCCTCCGTAGGAGTGAACCAACCAGCAAACAACCCACCGACAGCAATGCCAAAAACAATTAATACATCCAGCAGGACACCCGTTAAGGCATTGATTTTTTCTTTGAAACTCGCACGGGGTCCTGAGGCTGCTGGCGCTATATCCGGATTTTTGCTCACCGTCAACCAGATTACGGCAATATACATAAGAGTTAATAATATTCCCGGGATAATCCCTGCTATAAATAAACGTGAAATAGATTGTTCCGTGGTTATACCGTAAATAACAAAGGGAACGCTCGGCGGGATTATTATACCCAGCCCGCCACCGGAAGCCACACTGGCAGTAGCTAGGGATTTACTATAATCATACTTTCTCATTTCGGGTACCGCTATAGACCCTATGGTAGCAGCCGTAGCCGGACTAGAACCGCTGACAGCCCCGAAGATAGCACATGCTGCCACACTGGCCATAGCCAAACCACCTTTTAAATGTCCAATAGCCTTATAAGCAAAATGATACAGTTTATTGCCTATCCCAGCATGATAAGCAAAAAAGCCCATCAAAACAAACATCGGAGTGACACTAAGAGAATAAGAGGAAAATGTTGAATAAATCTCTGAAGCAAGAATCCTAAACGCCGCCTGCATAGAAACCAAATAGCTGACACCTACAAATCCTACCATACTCATACTTACGGCAATAGGGACCTTCAACATTATCAAGATTATAAAAGCAATTATGCCACATATGCCTATTATAAAGGGGCTCATTCTCTAACCCCCTTTTTAAAAAATGTCAAAACACTGCTTAAAACCACTAAACAATAGACCAGGAAACCAAAAGCAACTACGATTACAAAAGGATAGTAAGGTATACCAGTCGTTAGCGATATTTGTCCTGTAACACGTAGTGTAATAGCATAAATACAGAGTCTAAAAACTACCAAGCTTAAAAAGAACAGCACAACGATATCCACTAGAAGTTCAATCCATTTCTGTACCTTTTCTGATAGTTTGTCCGTAAAGAGAGTTACAGCAATATGACCTCCCTGGGTTGCACAGTAAGCAAGAGACAAACCAATAGCAATGGATGAAAGAAAACCCACAAATTCTACCGCTCCCTTAATCGGATAGCCCAAAAGACGCATTATAACATTGCATGAAATAAGCGCCATTATCATAACCAGTGTAAATCCAGCCATCTTATCAAGAAACAAACATAATTTATGTGTAAATCGTTCCATCTATTTGTTACCCCCCAATTCGACATAATTAATTGGAATATTTTCAAGAGTTTAAAGAAGTTGGCCAGCTATCTTATTCTGGTTCCAGGTGGTAGCTGGCCAGATTCCATCGCCAAAGGCTAGCTATTGGAATAAGAGAGGGAGCTTAATTGCCGTATTGAACATCGGGGTATTCTTTATTCAACCTTTCCACAGTTTCTTTAATGGCATTCAAAAATTCTTTCCCGGGCAAACCTTTGTTTTCCAGTTGCTCTACGTGCTCGTCTTGCAGGTATTGTGTTTTGTCGAGCCACCTTGCTGTTTCTTCTTCGGAAAGTTTAATACATTCTATGGGTTTTTTCTCGCTCAGTCTTTTC
>DUNY01000187.1 GCA_012839145.1 Thermoanaerobacterales bacterium | reverse complement strand
TATTTCTTCAACTGAAATTTCCCGAAGTTGGGCCAGCTGCTGAGCGATAATGGGAATCCGTGTAGGGTCGTTTCGCTTGCCCCGATATGGTTCCGGGGAAAGGTAGGGACAGTCGGTTTCAAGAAGAATTTTGTCTAGGGGGAGTTCTGATGCTACTTCCTTGGGCTTTTTGGCGTTTTTGAAGGTGATGACTCCACCGAAGGAAAAGTAAAATCCCAGCTGTATAAATTCCCGTGCCATCTCCAGGCTGCCGGAATAACAGTGCATAAGGCCTTTGGACGGTCGCACTTTTTTTAATATATCAAGGGTGTCTTGATGAGCTTCTCTATTATGGACTATCACCGGCAGATCCAGGCTTTTTGCCAGTTCCAATTGTTCCATGAAAACTTTTTTCTGGATTTTTCGATCAGAGAAATCGTAGTAGTAGTCAAGGCCTATCTCACCGATTCCTATGACTTTCGGATTTTTTGCAAGTTTCTCAAGTTCTTCTATATAGTCTTTTTGTACTTTTTCAGCTTCATGAGGGTGAACCCCCACACATGCAAATATAAAATCATGTTCATGGGCAAGGTCCACTGAAAAACGACTGGAGGCCATGTCAGAACCGGCATTTACAACTACGATGCCAGCCTCTCCTATTTTTTCCAATACTTGCTGCCTGTCATCATCAAAGGCTTTATCGTCCAAATGGGCGTGAACATCTACAAACATTGCGCGCCACCTCCTACATATAAGTATAACATTTTTCACGGGATTTCCCATATATGGTTTTAATAAGACAAAGTTTAGGGCGGTCTTGCATGCCAAAAAAGCAGCTTACGCTGCTTTTAACTTGATAACCTATTACAACTGCCCCACTCTTCCCTTGCATAAGTCAGAAAACTCTTACTGCAGGACTTTCAAAATTAAGCTTGCTTTACTCCTGCATTAAAGGCATTGATATTTATTTCATGAAATTTTTGGGGTAGGTTATCTTTTATTAAATCAACCCAATCTAAATCCAAAATCTCTAATAGTTTAACCGCAGCTCCCAACAGCACCATGTTCTGAGCCCTTATATTTCCTAAATCTTTGGCGATATCTGCCGCTTTAATAATTACAATATTTTCAACGAGCTTTTCAAGCTTTTCTATGGCTTTCTCCGGATACTTTTCTTTTCCGGCCAAAACCGGCAGTGAATAGATTTCATGGTCATTTACTATAAGAGTTCCTCCGGGTTTAAGATAATCTAAATATCTAATTGCCTCAACCTTTTCAAAAGCCACCAATAAATTGGCTTCGCCCATGCTTATCATGGGTGAGTGTACCTTTTTGCCAAATCTTATCTGGGTATTCACACTGCCGCCTCGTTGGGCCATGCCGTGAATTTCCGACATCTTTACATCAAATCCCAGTTTCAGCAATCCTTCTGCAAGGATTTTGGAAGTTAGGATGGTTCCTTGGCCACCTACGCCTACCAATATAAGGCTCTTTGTCATCTCACTCACCCAACCTTTCAATGGCATCAAACCTGCAAACCTGCATGCAAAGGGTGCATCCGTTGCATGAAGCTTGATCTATAACCATCACATCATCTTTGAAGGCAATGGCGGGACATCCTATTTTAAGGCACATCTTGCAGCTTGTGCACTTATTCTGATTTATGGTGCACTTAAGGGTTGCTCTCATCTTTTGTACTTCTTTTATCAATGCGCAAGGCCTCTTGGCAATTATAACAAAAGGCTCCACAGCCTCATAGGCCTTTTCCACTGCTTCCTGCGTTTCGGTAAGATCATAAGGATCAACCACTCGGATATTTTCTCCCTTAACCCCTACAGCCCTTACAATCTGCTCTATGTCTATCACAGGTGATATATCGCCACTTAAGGTTTTTCCGGTGCCCGGATTTTGCTGGTGGCCGGTCATTGCAGTGATGCGGTTGTCAAGGATGATAACCGCCATCTCACTCTTATTATAAACAGCGTCGATGAGGCTTGTGATCCCCGAGTGGAAAAAGGTTGAATCACCCATACATCCAAAAACTTTCTTACCGTTATGAGCCAGCGTTAAAGCCTTTTCAAATCCAATGCCCGCCGATATGCCTGCTCCCATGCAGATTAGTGTATGGGTCACATCAAGGGGCGGCATAATGGATAAGCTGTAGCATCCGATATCACCGGTTACTATCACATCCTTGTATTTTTTCAAGGTATAAAACATACCTCTGTGGGGACATCCGGCACATAGCACCGGCGGCCGTGACGGAATTTCCATGTCAAGGGTGTATGTGTTTCTTGATGTTTCCGGCCTTAGCACTTTTTCCAGTATTTCTGGATTCAGTTCCCCACAGATGGGAAAGACGTCTTTACCTATACATTTTATCCCTAAGGATTTTACGAAGGTCTCCATATAGGGCTCACTTTCTTCTATCACATATAGTTTTTCCACACCGGATGCAAATTCTCGGATCAGTTTTTCCGGCAGTGGAAAACTAAGGCCTATCTTTAAATAAGAGGCATTATCACCCATTACTTCTCTAGCATGTTGGTATGAAATGCCTGAAGTAATTATGCCGACTTTTTTGTCTCCCCACTCAATTCGATTTAAGGGAATTTTATTGGAATATTCACGGAGTTTTTTAAGTTTTTGTTCTACTACAGGGTGTCTTCTCTTAGCAAAAGCGGGAATCATGCAGTATTTTGCTGCATACTTTTTATATTCTTTTACGCCCACATCTTGCCGAGACCCCATATTTACCAGGGATTTACTGTGGCATATCCTGGTTGTAACTCTCAGCAGCACCGGTATGTCGTATTCTTCACTGAGCGTGAAGGCATATTTTGCAAAATCCAGACACTCTTGACTGTCTGAGGGCTCTATCATAGCCGCTTTAGCGTGTATGGCATAATATCGGTTGTCCTGCTCATTTTGGGAACTGTGTAGTCCGGGGTCATCAGCAGTAACCACTACCAAGCCGCCGTTCACTCCTGTATAGGCCAAAGTAAACAATGGGTCTGCAGCAACATTTAATCCCACATGTTTCATGGCACAGAGAGCTCTAGCACCGGCAATGGATGCACCACCGGCAACTTCCAGAGCAACTTTTTCATTTACAGACCACTGGGAATATATCTCTTTGTAATTTGCAATATTTTCTAAAATCTCAGTGCTGGGAGTACCAGGGTAAGCTGCCGCTACTTTGCACCCAGCCTCATAAGCTCCCCGGGCAATAGCTTCATTGCCTGTCATAATCTTCTTCAATGGCTCTCCTCCCTTTTTCATGGGGATCTGGTTAATAAAAGAATTAATATTTGGGTATAAGTATATCTTAATTTGGGGTTTTTATCAAAGGTTGGTTTTAGGATAAAAATAACAAAAATTATTGTTGTTATCCACAAAAAGGCGTGGATATCCACAAGTTATTCACAAAATCACCTATATATCAACAGGTTATCCACAATATCACATCATATCAACAGCTTATCCACATTTTATGGGGATAACTTATGTGAAAAAAAACGGGTGATTTTCACAAATATATGTTATAAAAACCACCCGTTTCTACGCTATTTGATTATTTAATTTTTGCATTAGATTTGATATCTCGGTCTGTGATGACTAGGGTGAGATGTTTTTTATTGCACCTCTATAATATAACTTTTTTCCCATGCCTCTAAGGGGTTAAGCTCGTTGATTCTTTCTTTTTTGTTAATTTCCTCTGGCTTATCATTTACAAAAGAATTGATGCCACACCATGGCTCAATACATATAAATTTTATATTATCAAGACTATTGGGATTTGTCCATAAAGCAACCACTGGAAAATCGGGACATTTAATCTTAACAAAATAGCCGCATTTTTCGTTAATAAGAGATACTTCAGAGATATTACTGCCCTCCAAAATCAAAGCGTCTTTTGCAAATAATTCCGGTTTAATATGGAATTCATTACAGTTTTGTATAACCAATTCCTTTTCCTCAGTCAAGTATCTGCCTACTACACGACGGGTCTGGACATTGATTGTTTTGTCGAAGACTATTTTATAATCCTCAACACAGCTGTTTTCTGCCAACATAAAACCTGGATGTGCACCTATGGAAAAATATAATGTCCTTTCGTCCTCGTTGTATATGTGCCATCCTATCTCTACAGAGTTTTCTTTTAATGTATAAGTAATTGCCAGTCGAAACTTATATGGATAATAGATAGCAGTTGTTTCATCATGCTCTAAAACTAAGATAACATATTGTGTACTACTTTCTAGAATCTTAAACTTGCAGTCTCGCGCAAAGCCATGAGGCAAAGCAGGGTAGCTTTTACCGTCCACTATCAACTTCTCACCTGCCATACCTCCGATATTTGGAAATAAAATAGGGGAATGCCTTCTCCACTCCTTACCTCCTTTCCATAGATAATCCCTTTTTTTACTTTTGTGGAATATGCGTTTAAGTTCGGCGCCGTGTTCTGAAACTTCTAGAAGAAGAAACTCGTTTTCAAGAATAATCATAATTTCACTCCATACAATATTTTGTTCTTTCACAGCATGTTGAAATCCAGAATGTGTTCAGCCTTTAACAACTACCGTATGTCTGTAAATTAAATATTACAGCAAATACAAACCTAAATTGATATTCTGGAAAATCCCAGCTTTTTATGCTATAATTTAGGATGATACTTTTAAAGCTATCCTAAAAACTGAGGGATGTACATGGATAAAAAATATGTGATTGTAAAAAGATATTTGATGGAAATCGTTGAAAACTTCCCTCCCAACACAAAAATTCCGTCTGAAAGAGATTTAATTAACCAAATGGGCGTTTCACGAGCAACAATACAAAAAGCAATCAGCGACCTGGAAGCCGAGGGTTACTTGTATAGAATACATCGAAAGGG
Source organism: Thermoanaerobacterales bacterium (assembly GCA_012839145.1). Lineage (GTDB taxonomy): Bacteria > Bacillota > Thermosediminibacteria > Thermosediminibacterales > Tepidanaerobacteraceae > DUNY01. Next base: position 4,919 of record DUNY01000187.1, on the reverse strand, counting down.
AACTTTTACATCTGAACACAGATTAAAAATGTTACTAAATCAGTTGGTAGGGTTTTCTCAACAAGTAAAGGCAAGTGGAGGAACTCCAAAGACCGAACTTGTGGAGCATGTTGTATTATTTGCAAATGAGTATCTTTCTTCAAAAATGCGTGTTGATATTGGTACATGTATTCATTTCGTCCTTCGAGTTCGGTATAAGAATGATATTCCTGTAACAGTAGACTACTCTTATTTTGCAGACTTTGCAGTTTCCGGAATAAACTTAAAAGACTTTAAGACTTCTGTATATAAATACATTGAAAGTGTAAATGGGCTTGAACTATCCCGCGGTGAACTGCTGATAGATGCAGAGCTTCCTGAACCTGAGGTTGCGAATTTTCTTAATTTATCAGAGAATAACCCGGTCATCAAGATAGAATACTTAACTCGTTTGACCGATGGTAGGATTTTTGAATATACAATAAGCTATATAAATCCAAAACAGCATGAACTTTACGTTAAGGCATTTAAATAATTTATTTAAAAAATAATTATAAAAACCTAACAGCAAAACATATTGTTACGAATTGACAGTGCTGCTCAATTCGTAATTTTTGTTTGCGGATACAAACTTTTTGCATGGCTTTCGAGGCCTTCTTTTAGATATTTAGCGGCCATAAGCCATGCTTTTTCCTGGTTGGATAGTTTGCTTTTTTTTTCAAGAGATGAGAGTATATCTTCATAATTCTTATATGGAAAATTCTTTATCAATTGAAACTTGCTGGTAATAGCCATTCCCTTTATACAATACGCCTCAGTTATATCTCCGTTTTTTTCAGCAATAAGAACAGCAACCTTACTACCGGTTATACCCTTGCACAGCCCTACACTGGACAATGGCCCTCTTTGCTTAATTTTAATAAGATCCTTGTTCAGTTTTAACTGCTGTGAAACAGACAGTATCCTATTGACTACTATCGATATTAATGCCAGAATACTTATAATAACTAACTGCTGCATGGCTTACCTCCCACTGGAAATAATCATTATTGAGTCACCCACAGAAACTTCTGGTAGTTTTTTACCTAAAAGATGGACTGAACCGGGAAGTGCCGCTTCTTTCGCACCATCAAACCGCAGAGTACAGTGACCCAACTGCATGAACGTTTCCATTACCTTTTCACCAACTGCAGTAATAGTATACTTCTCTTTTCCGAATATAAAAATGTCATTAACAGATACATTCGATGAACATTTTGGTATATCAATACGCATTGAATAATTCTCCAGGCCATTTCCGGCCATATCACCAAACAGGATTAACATTTTTTCATCTAAAAATCCTAACGCTTCGTCCCCAATACTCTTTACAAAAGTCTTGCACTTTATTTCGTTCATAGAAAAGCCTCCAATGCATCTACAGCTAATAAATAAGAAATCAAGATATTACCACGTATTATCGAAGCTCTGATATGATATATAAAATATTTTGGGCGCTGGAACCTTGAGGTGTTTATCCAAAGTTCTAGTGCCCAAAATGAAACTTGTCGCTTTTAAGATCGGCTTTTGCTAAATTATTTAAATAACAACATACCTACTAAGACAGCCAAGCCAATTTCAATTGGGGCAATTATAAACTTTGAATACAGTACTGCAGGAACACCTATTTCCACTGTTTCGGGCTGTGCCTCAGATAAAGACATACCTACAGGAATAAAGTCCGATCCAGCAGGCTGATGAATAGCAAATACTGCCGGAAGTGCCATGGAAAGTGGAACAGCACCGGTAGAAATCAGGCCACCAATCAATGTCCCGATAATTTGCTGTATAACTGCTCCGGGACCAACAATTGGAGAAATGAGCGGGAAAGTTATAATAAGACCGAGTACTATCAATCCAATTGGAGAGCTTGCAAGGCCGGTTAAGCCCTGAGCGATATATGTTCCCACACCTGTTTTCGTAATTAATGTAAACATTATAGTAACAAAAATCAGGAAGGGAATAATTGTTTCTAAAACAATCTTAAACGCATTTTTTGCCGAAGTAAAAATAACCATGACAATTTTACCCATTACAGAAGATAATGAAATAATGGCTTTTTCAATTTTACTCATTCTTCACTGCCTCCTTCTTCCACTGCTTGAACATTTTTGGGTGTTACTGCAGAAACATAAATACCATTTTTTACAAATGCAGCAAATGGGCCGCTGGGACCTGATGGATTCAAGTTGATAGTTTTGATACCTTTTTTTGGGAACATCCCTAGCCGAAGTGTTCCGCCGCAATTTACAATCACACATGCAATTTCTTCATCGGGGATTACTTTTCTAAACCCGTCAACTGCCTCTCCACCGGTAATCTCAGCAATTTTTTCTGCAACTGGATGAATGCCGGTGCCTGTCATGCAAACTATCTTGTTTTTTTTGCCTTTAACCTCTATTTCAAGGGGCGTACCAAAACCGCCACTTCCTCTTGAAACTAAAGCCTTTGCCATAAATAAAACCTCCTATGCTTGGAATTTAGAAGCCTCTACTTCTTCCCAATCAATGCCCTGCCGCTTTGCCAGGAAGCCTGCCATTTTTTCAACAGTCAAACCAATAAGAGAAGATGTGCAGAAAGCTAATAGGAACGTGCAAACAGCCAATAGTGCGCCGGCCTTTTCTCCATAACCTTGAACAACACCATTATAGATACCAAGCCATACAAACAGTTCGCCTGGGTTTACATGGGGGAAAAGGCACATCATGGGAGCCATATTTGTGCGGTTGTTAACCTCATAAAAACCAGGTTTATATTTTTCGTGCAAGTATCTTCCGAAAACAAAGGAAGAGGGACTTCCTGTTAGAAAATTTGCAAGATAAGGTAACAGAGTGTACCTTGCAAAAACATTTTTTGTCAGTTTTCTAGCAAAGCTATCAAACCGATCCTCTCCAATCAAAGACACGATTGCATTTAATACTGTCAAAGCAACTAGTGCCAGTGGAACAATATCAGTTGTCCAGGCCAAAAACTCTGCGCCAGCATCAGCAAAGAATTTGCTTAAACCCTGGGCCAAGTTAACCAAAAAATCTAGTACCGCCATAAATACCTCTCCTTTTTTAATTATATTTTTGCAATTTTAGAATGAATCCTGAAAAAAATATGTTTTTCTGGACCTATCCATAAATCGCAAAATAAATATAACATCTTTTTCAAAAGGTGTCAATAATTTTGAAAAATAGAGTTTCCCAAAATCCAAAAGCGATGCCGCTCTAAGCAATTCATATCAAGGGCTCCAGCAGTATTGTCCTTTATGATTATTTAATTTTTATTTGGATTATATACAAAACTTCTAACGCTGTTTTCATTTTTATAGAATTGAATAAATGCTATCCAATTATGCATGAAGATATTGGATATCCTAGATATTTTTGTTGTATTTTTGAATAATCCATGTATTAATAATTCCCTTATCCCTTTTCGGATAAGGTTTTCAGGGCTTTCTTCTGATTTGTATAAGTAATATAAAGATATGAAAATTTATTGTTACTTTGTTGACAACTAAAAAGTGTAGTGTTATATTAAAATTGATACGCTGGACAGTTGCAAAGAGTTTTAACATAAGCTTTGTTTTTACCGTAAATTCCAGAATTTGTAATCGATTTTAAAAAAATAAAAGACTTGCAAAAACTGATACCTATTATTGACTAAAAAGATATCGCGGATAAACTACCTAAGAAGTTTTAAAAAAAACAAAGATAACTATATTAATGTTGACTCACTAAGCACTCTACTTTTAAGGACCTAAATTGCTTACTATACCGCGATCCGAACAGGTCAAAGTGATGACTATATCTTTTTATTTTATATGGAATAATACCAAATAAGCTCAAACGCAACAGCTGCTCTCCGTTGTCTGTTTAGAGCAAAATGAAAGGAATGGTTATAAAAATGAAAGTTGTTGTAACAAAGAATTATGAAGAATCCTGCAAGTTTGTTGCAAAAGAAATTATTGACCTGGTTAATTCAATTCCTGACGCCAAAATTGGACTGGCAACAGGTGGTACAGCTCAAAATGTATACCCTCACTTAATAAAGGCATATGAGGACAAAAAAGTAGACTTTAAGAATGTCTCAACTATCAACCTTGATGAGTATATCGGAATCGACCCCGAAAATCCCCTCAGCTATAGATATTGTATGGATAACTGGTTCTTTAATCATGTAAACATTGACAAGGCAAATACTTATGTCCCTTGTGGTTTAAACGACATTGAATCCGAAATTAAAACATTCAATGAAAAGCTTTATGGTGACAAGCTGCTTGACTTCCAATTGCTCGGCATAGGTGTAAACGGTCACATAGGTTTTAACGAACCACATGACTCCCTAACTGCCGGAGTTCATATTGAAAACCTTGACGAAAGTACCATTAAGGCCAACTCAAGATTTTTTGATTCTCCTGATGATGTACCTAGAAAATCTATTACAATGGGTGTGGGAGACATCATGAAAGCAGCCAAAATTGTGCTAATTGCAACTGGAGACAACAAAGTTGAAGTTATGAAAGCCCTTCTTATGAATGATTATGTAACTACCAAAATCCCGGCGACAATACTGAAACTTCACCGCGATGTCACAATTGTAATCGATGAAGATTTGGCAAAAAAAGCCGGATATGTTAAATAAATTGTTTTCGGCAAAGTGCATCTAGTAATACGCAGAAAGGTGTGACACCAATGTTCCCTAAAGTAGGAAACCTAATAAACGTAAAGTATGGGCGTGGATTATTGAGCGAATTAACTCAAAACCTCAATAATTATTTGGTTGTAACGGATAAGATTGTATTTGATAAGCTTAAAGATCAGTTGAAAAACAATTATAAAGTGTATATTGTAAAAGACGTTGAGGTTGAGACATTAAAAAATGATGTTGTTGAATTCACAGATGTTGAAGCCGTA
>DUNY01000293.1 GCA_012839145.1 Thermoanaerobacterales bacterium | reverse complement strand
GCCCAAATCACATAGGAGAAAATCTTCGGGGATTTTCCAAGCAGCATACGAATAATTATGACAACCAGAGCCACATAGCTTGCGGTCAGGCTCATATTGAGTACAGTAATAAATAATCCGCTCACTTTGTCGCCTCCTCTATCATTTTCTGAATTTCCTTAGCTTCTGCTTTAGACAGCTTTTTGTCTTGTAGGAATGTAGCCAAAAAAATAGGCAAAGAACCATCAAACTTATCCTCTAATAATACTTCACTCTCATATTTCTGAACCTCTTCTCGTTTCACTAAAGCAGTAACTGTGGCATTTTCATTTTTTAAAATACTACGCTCAGATAACTTTCTTATCATCGTATAAGTAGTGGACTTTTTCCAGCCTAACTTTTTCCTGCAGACTTTCGTTAGCTCGGTAGAGTTAATAGGCTCAAGTTCCCAAATAATATCCATGAATTTATATTCGGCATCAAAGAGTTTTAAGTCATCCATCTAATACCCCTCCAGATTGGTCTATTTAGATAAACCATTTTGTTTTTAGTTTATCACGGTAAACCTGTACTGTCAATAAAAAATTTAATTTAACCTTGTAAATAATTATCTTGAGTAATGGGAACTAATCTCTTCTTTTATCGTCTAAAAGATAAAAGGTTCGAAATATTTTTTCGAGGAGGTGCATTGCTTTGAAGAGATTAAAAAGTTTTGGTTTTATTTCCGTAATACTCCTTTTATCGGCCTTAGTTGCTTTTCCTTTCATGAACACCAACATGGCTTTTTCAAGTTCAGTTGACAGTAATATAGAAAAAGAGGACCTACCTGTGGTAGGGTCTTATGAAAAATTAAAAGAGCTTTTAGCCCAGACACAGGCCATGCCCATGTCCATGTATGATGATTTTTCCACAAGAGAAATGGCGATCCCCATAGCTCCTACCATGCAAAAAACTAATGAAACCGCTGCAGTGCCGTCCGGAGATTCAGCGGATTATTCCGGGACAAATGTTCAGGTAGAGAGTGTTGATGAGGCCGATTTAATAAAGACAGACGGTAAATACATTTATCAGGTCAATCGAGGAAAGGTAATCGTGGTAAAAGCTTTTCCCGTTTCGAAAATGAAAATCGTAAACACATTAGATTTTCAGGATGAGAGTTTCACCCCACAGGAATTATATCTGGACGAGGATTTCCTTGTTGTAATAGGTTCAACATATAAACAAATACCTTTTTTTAAGCCGCAAGATAAAATAGCCCCTGATATTTATTCGCCCAGGTATTCATGTAGAACAGTCAGGGCAATAATTTATGATATCCGCCGGAAGTCCGAGATCAAAAAACTCAGGGAAGTTGAACTTGAAGGTAATTATGTATCTTCCAGAAAAATCGATTCATCATTATATCTTGTGATCAATAAAGGTATAAATTATTATATGCTGGAAGACGGCATGGAAAATCCTACACCCTCTTACCGTGATACAGCCGTAAAGGACGACTTTAATAATATTGAATACGATAAAATCCGCTATTTCCCCAAAGGCCTAAAACCCAACTACTTAATGGTTGCCGGTCTTAACCTTTATGAGATGGATAAGGAAGTCAGTGTCTACACTCTTCTGGGAGCAGGTGAAAATATATACTCTTCACCGGATAATCTATATGTGAGTCTGGCAGACAACCGTTACGTTGAACCCGAACCGCTGCCCGTGATGCCCTCAAGCGGCATTAAAAGGCCTATTACGCCGGATTATAGCATGTACACACAAATATATAAATTCGCTCTAAACCAAGGACAAGTGAGTTTCAACTGCAGTGGTGAGGTGCCCGGCAATTTATTGAATCAGTTTTCCATGGATGAATATGAAGGGTATTTTCGCATTGCCACTACAACCGGATTTGTCTGGCGCAGTGATGATAATATATCTAAGAACAATGTTTATATACTTGATAAAGACCTGAAGATAACCGGCAGTTTGGAAGGGATAGCTCCGGGAGAAAAGATATATTCCGTTAGATTTATGGGTGATAAGGGATATATGGTGACTTTTAAAACAGTAGATCCCCTTTTTGTCATAGACTTAAAAGACCCATGCAACCCTGCCATTCTAGGAGCTTTGAAAATTCCCGGTTACAGCGATTACATTCATCCTTACGATGAAAATCATATCATAGGTTTCGGCAAGGATACCATAGAGATTGAGCAAAAGCATATGTATGGAAATACCATTGGCACGACCGCTTTTTATCAAGGTATGAAAATCGCCCTTTTTGACGTAACAGATGTTCATAACCCCATAGAAAAGTTCACAGTAAAAATCGGAGACAGAGGCACGGATTCAGAATTGCTGAGAAATCATAAAGCACTGTTGTTCTCAAAGGAAAAGCAGCTTATAGCCTTCCCTGTAACCGTCATGGAAATCCAAAACAAGCAGAAATCGATGAGTTCCTTCCCTGAATACGGAAAGTTCGCTTTTCAAGGTGCCTATGTATATAATGTAGACCTTGACAAAGGAATTGTGTCGAAAGGAAGAATAACTCATTTAAGTGCAGAGGATTACTTAAAATCAGGAAACTACTGGTATGACAGCAATAAAAACGTGGAAAGAATCCTTTACATCGAAGATGTTTTATACACCCTTTCCAACAGCATGATAAAAGCAAATCGGATGTCGGATTTAAGGCAGTTAAATGAGATTCAAATACCGTAGTAATGAAAACAAAACCTTGACATCCCCATCCCGGCATTTGCCTACAAAAGAGATGGCGGGGAATCGTCGTTTATACATAATATGTTAGGGTTGATTTCGGATTTCTGAAAGGCAGAGATACAAGTTCAAGTATATTAGTTGCCTAGTTAAAGAGAAGCTCTCCCGCATTGGTGAGGGCTATTTTTCTTGGTCCTCTATAAAATAGTTTTACATCTAAATACTCTTCAAGATTTTTTATTATTTGCTTAGGGCAGGATATACATTCCATTATTCCATAATATTTTTATATTTTCATTGTATATTGATTTATGTTAGACTACAATAGACTAGATTTTAAGGAGGAATACATACCAGTGATAGATATGACAAAGGGAAACCCAACTAAAGTTATATTAAAGTTTGCATTTCCAATTTTAGTCGGGAACCTGTTCCAGCAACTATACAATATCGTGGATACCATTGTAGTTGGTAGGTTCATAGGAAAAGATGCATTAGCCGCAGTGGGTTCTTCCTTTATACTGATGAACTTTTTTTCTTTTGTAATAATTGGGTTGTGCATGGGTGCTTCTGTGGTGTATTCATATTACTTCGGTGAAAAAAACTTCCCCCGTTTGAGAAAAACTATATTCATATCCTTTGTTGTAATAGGGGCTTTTACCGGTGTGCTTTCAATTTTGACAGTCAAATATACAAGACCCATGCTGATACTTATACAAACACCTGCAAGTATCCTTGACAGCTCTCAAGCTTACTTGCAGATTATCTTCGGAGGTCTGATATTTATTTTTCTTTACAATGCCTGTTCAGCTTTACTCCGGTCTATAGGTGATTCGAAAACGCCTTTATTTTTTCTGGTGTTGGCAGCTTTGATAAACGTAATATTGGATCTGATTTTTGTTATTGTTTTTGACATGAATGTGGTAGGGGTAGCTCTGGCAACAATTGTCGCCCAAGGGGTATCATCGATTTTGTGTCTGATTTATGCATTTGTGAAGATACCCTTTATTAGAATATCTCGAGAGGATATGGTTTTTGATAAAAAAATAGCCCTTATGGTAGGCAAATACAGTTTTCTTACATCTGTCCAACAGTCTATAATGACCTTTGGAATGGTTTGTGTTCAGGGGCTGGTAAATACCTTTGGGCCAGATACTATCGCGGCATTTACCGCCGGAGGAAAGATTGATTCTATCGCGTATTTACCTGTGCAGGACTTTGGAAATGCCTTTTCAACCTATATCGCACAAAACAAAGGCGCCAGGGACGGATCCAGGATTGTTAAGGGCATAAAATCCGCTTCAAGCACTATAGTCATGTTTTGCTCGGTTGTTTCCGTAGTAATATTCTTTAATTCCCGCAATTTAATGCATATTTTTATCAATCCCTCTGAAGTCAACGTAATTAAGCTGGGAATCGAGTATCTGTCGGTAATATCCATATTCTATATGTTAATAGGATTCTTATTTATGTTTTATGGGTTTTTCCGAGGTATTGGAGCCTTAAGAATCTCTGTAATCCTTACAATAATCTCTTTAGGCACAAGAGTTGTTATGGCCTTCATTCTCTCGGGTATTCCACCGATAGGTCAGCGAGGAATATGGTGGTCTATTCCTTTAGGTTGGGCTCTGGCAGATATAACAGGTTTCTTTTTGTATAGAAAAATGAAAAAAGAAGGGCAATTTTCTCAAGGAGTTTTCTAAAGGACCACTACCTTTTTGCTTGGACCCACCTAGCGGGCTCAACTACTAAGCCCGTGGCCTGCTTTTACCACCAAAATTCCACCCGTGCCCGGCACCCAATTTCTTCTTTAAGTGAATCTCTAGTTTTATACTTCGCTCGGCACAAAGAAAGCATTTTTTTGGCATATCTATGAACTACCATGAACTAATCCAGAATCTCCACATATCCTTCCGTTCCGTTAACGCGAATTGTTTGCCCGTCTTTTATGAGTTTCGTTGCATTTTCCACGCCTACCACGCCCGGAAGACCGTATTCACGTGTAATAATCGCACCGTGAGTAGTGAAACCGCCCACTTCAGTGACAAGCCCCTTTACAGTCACAAAAAGCGGTGTCCAACTAGGATCGGTAAATCGGGTGACCAGAATATCCCCCTCTTCAATTACTGCCTCGTCTACCGTTAAAGCTACCCGGGCACGCCCTTTGACTACACCGGTTGAAACCGGAATACCGTGTATTGCTCTTTTAGGAATATGACCTGACGAAAACTCAGGTGACGGTACATAGCCATTAGATGTAATAACACGAGGAGGGGTCAGTTTTTCATACCGGAGATAATCCTTTTTTCTTCTTTCAATAATGGAATAGTCAAGCTTATTTGTTTTCACGGCCTGATATAGTTCATCAAAATATAAATAGAATATATCTTCCCAATTCTTGATTACCCCTTTTGCCAACAGCTTATGGGCTTCTTTTTTTAAAGTCTTCTTGTAGATTTGATAGCGACGGACAATATAATACTTGGGGTATTCCCGGCATCCTGCATAGTTTCGAAGTAACCTGATACTATTGCTGACCTTTTTGGCTTTCCTGTCGCCTCCTGCAAGATTCTTCAAACGCTGGATTATTTCTGTTTCCTTGTCTTTGGCTTTCTGTCTACCCTCTATAAACCTTATTTTATGCTCACCAGGAGCCAGGACACGTATATTGTTAAGCAATATTGGAATTAACTGTGTAGGCCTTTCTTCGAAACGGTCCTTAGTAATATCTATCTCACCGGGGCAGCGCATTCCGAATTTATCTATGAACTCTTTGAATACCAGACTGGTTTCTTGGCCTCCCGGCAGCTTTTCCATTTCCTTAAAGAAACTCTCATCACTAGGATTGTCAGAAATATACTTTGAAACCTCAGAGTGTTTGCGGATAGTATCCGATAAATCACCCAAGGCCATTCCCATTTCTGTGGTAATATTATGATCCAGCGACTTTGTGAAAATATCGGCTACATTTTTATCTCCTAACCATTTCTCAATGTTCTTGTTCAGGGAGTCGTTTGCCAGTATTGCTGCTGTTATTGCTCCTAGCATGGTTGGGTTATAAGCCATGGTTAAAAGATTGTCGCGATCTTTTAGAATAAAATCAAGGGCTTGCTCTCCTGAAAGCTTGGAAAGTTCACCATCTATCTCTAGAGTTTCCTTTTCAAATTCATCTAATATTTCATCTATAACTGTCGGGTCATTTCTTCGATATATTTTAATTGTCTCTAATATGGAGGATATTGTAAATATGCCTCCTTTTATATTCCTTTTACCTCGTGGGAGAGAGGACATAAAGTCTTTGTCATTAATCAGTTGTTTGATGGCACTTTGCATCAGCGGATCCTGCTTTCCCGTTGCCATTACTAAACGTTTGCGTCCTATAAATGAAGATAAATCATGGGTAATATCAGCATAAATTCTGCCGCCTACCTTTTCCATGGTGGATTCGGAAATCATTTCGAAAAAGGACATCCCTTGTGGCTTGATAGTATCAGTCATTACCTGAGTATGTCCGATTGACATATATACGCGGGGTTTCTTGGAATCCTTTGACTCGGGAATGGGAAAAAGTGCGGTAATAGGTCGGCTCTGAACTATGTAAAATTCGTTATTTGCAAGGCACCATTCAATGTCCTGAGGAGAATTAAAATGAGTCTCAATTTTCCTTCCTACCGCAGCAAGCTGCTTTATCTGTGTATCCGAAAGTACCTGTTTTTGTTGCTTGCCTCCTTCAATCTTAAGTTTATGAGTACCTCCACCGCTTACAGTCCTAATCTCCAATTCCTGTGTACCTATACTTTTATCTACAATAATACCGTCTCGTAACTCATAATTATCCGGATTAGCCATACCTGACACCATAGCCTCACCCAGTCCGAATCCTGCGTCAATGGACAGGGTCTTTCTATCAGATGTCATTGGATTAGCTGTAAACATTATACCGGCGGCATCTGATATAACCATTCTTTGAACAATGACTGACAGAAATACCTTTCGGTGATCAAACCCGTTTTGTAACCGATATGTCACTGCACGTTCCGTAAAGAGCGATGTCCAGCACCGTATAATATGTCGCATGATCTCGTCCTTGCCTTTAATATTCAAATAAGTATCATGTTGACCGGCAAAGGATGCATGGGGCAGATCCTCAGCCGTAGCACTGGACCGCACCGCATATGCTTGCTGCTCACCATACAAAGACAGTGCTCTTGTAACTTCACTTTCAATATCACCAGCTATTTCAAGATTTTCAATAACACAACGTATTTTCTTACTTATTTTAGAAATAGAATCCCTGTCATCAGATTCTATTCCTGTTAACTTTTCAAGTAAAGTTTCAATCTCCGGATTGTTTTTAATGGAATCTTTATAGGCCTTAGTAGTAACACAAAAACCTTCAGGTACTTTTATTTCCTCTATCTTGGATAGTTCTCCTAGGTTTAGCCCTTTACCTCCAACTACCATGAGCCTCGTTTTGTCTATTTCTTTAAAACTTAAAACATAAGTGTTCATGGTTTACCCCCCCTAATAAAGTAGATTATGAAATATAACCTTGCATATTTCATAATATGGTATACTAACAATGATGTCAATAACTTTTTGAAATATTTATTGTTATATTTCAAAACAATGATATAATTAATTCCGGGTGATGAAATTGAATGGCTATGAAAGAAGAACTAAGGCAAAAAAAGAGTCAATTGTTAACGCTGCCCGCAAGCTCTTTACCACACGCGGTATAACGGATGTGAGTATAAAAGAAATTGCCGCAAAGGCCAATGTTTCACAAGTTACAATATATAATTATTTTGGCAGCAAGAATGCTCTTGCAAAAGAAGTGCTTATTTCTTATCTGGATATGGCAATTAAAGAGTATGAAGAAATTTTGGATAGAGATATTCCTTTCACTGAAAAGCTAAAGATTATTATGGATAAAAAATACGATGTAGTAAATGAGGTTAGTCGCTCCCATTTTAGCAAATACGCATGGGAGGATAAAACCTTGCAGCAGGTATACAAAGAAGTCGCAACTGTAAAGGCAGTCTCCTTATATACCAAATTTATTGAGCAGGGTAAAAAAGAAGGAGCAATTGATTCGAGTATTCCAGATGATGCTATCCTGACCTTTATTTTTTCATCTGTTGATATTATGCAGCATTCTGATTATTTAAAAACTACCCCTGAGTATAAAATAGGAATCTTAAAGTTGTTCTTGTATGGGTTGTTAGGCTGATATTGGGATTCTCATCCTCCATTCCAATTACCAATATAGCGAAAATAATATTTGTTGCATATTCGTCAAGGCCTTTTTTTCTATTCCGTTCCCGCTTTAAGTGCTTCGCTCATGGAAACGGTTTCAACGTTCCTTGCACACAGCGCCTTGCTGAGTTGATAAGTCAGCATGATAGCTGCGAAGGATATTATCACATAAAGGGGGCTGACAATAGGTGGCAGCACTAAGTTTATCATATTGCCTAGATAACCATACAATGAACCCATTGACGCCGCCGCAACAGGAATACTGATTATAAATCCGGCCACGACGACAAAGGTTGAGCTATTCAATATCAGGGACCGGATTTCCCGACGTCGGTAACCAAATACCTTAAAAAGTGATATGGTGTTCCTATTTTCCTCGATAGCCAACGAAGTAACAAGATAGAGTATAATCAAGGCCACAACACTGGAGACAATAGCCATCAATGCTACCATGGAAATCATCTGACCCATGAATTCATCTATTGCTCCAGACAACTCACTCATGGATTTTGTTCCTGATAGCTTTTCCTCAGGAATATCGAGCTTTATTGAACTAAATAGCCCCATATAGCTGTTTTCCGGAAGTCCTAGTTTTTTGTTAAACTCATGGATTGGCATATATATAAACTGCTCGACGTAGGAATCAGCGACAGCATCAATATGAAAGGAGTAGGACTTCCCATCCTCTTTGTTTATAAAGCTTACAGTGTCCCCAGCCTTAATGCCCAATCGATTGGCCAAAGGCTTTGTAATATTTGTCTGGTCAATGGGAAGTGGATTGTCCTTGCTATCCTTCATTGTCAATAACGTTGAATCAGGCTCTATGCCTGTTATATAAAACTCAATTTTCTCATTGTTTTCAGGATAAAACTTCCCTGCACTAAAGACCTCTGCCCCATCCGGTGCTTCACCGTATTGTAAATCCCGAAAGGCGTATTCATACTCAAACTTATAAATATCGCTGGTGGTAAGTACATGGATAAACGAATTCAATATGGTGAAGCCTAAGAGCATGAGGACCGAAGCACTAGTTACTCCCAACAGCAAGAACACAAGACGTGAAATGCTTCTAAACTGCTCCCGCAGCTTGAATTTTGTGCTGAACTTAAACCTTTCCAGTTTAAATGCTCTCTCCAGTGCATTAACCTTGGTTTTTTGCTTATCCCCCTTCATAAGCTCCGCTGGAGACTTTTTAAGCTCCGAACGTATAACCATATAACTGCTGAGGCCTAAAAACAGTATTGGTGTCAGTATTCCGATCAGTACATTTAGAAAGCTTAATTCAATGCCAGGAACAGGAACATTATAATAGGAAATCATGGCCATAACCATTGGCTCGATAGAGGGGAGTGCCAACAGGCTTCCTATCATCCCACCTGCAAAAGCCAGCACCAGTGGAATAGCCATATAGTGCCGCATTAACTCTCGCCGCTGGTAACCTTGGGCATAAAGTGTCCCAATAATCACCGATTCCCGGCGGATAATGCGCCAGAACATGATTCCGATAATTAAGGAAGACAAAAGAAACATGGCGGCTGGTACTGGT
>DUNY01000086.1 GCA_012839145.1 Thermoanaerobacterales bacterium | reverse complement strand
TATCTTCCTGGTAATATATGGGTATAGATTGGTAATAACAACAATCAAACCCCTGACACCAGCCACCAGAATACCAAAGGCCATCCCATTTGCCTCGGTTTTAATCGGCAGTGCCCTAACACTGCTGCAGACAATCGGACTTTGCTGGGATAACTATACTGATTACCATCGAAAGATACAGGAGGTATAGCGACATGTCGTCTATAGCAATTGTTATTTGCGTTTTTTTCGTGCTCATGTTTTTAGGACTCCCAATTTCCTTTTCATTGGGTATATCCTCAGTAGCTTATTGCTTTGTATCCGGTCAGCTAATGTATCTGTACATGATTCCTGAGAAAATCTTTACTGGAATGAACAACTTTGTATTACTGGCAATTCCTCTATTCATGTTAACAGGCGAAATTATGAATCGGGGAGGCATAACCGAAGTTATTGTGGATTTTTGCAATGAAGCAGTTGGCCGACTTCGTGGTGGGCTGGGTTATGTTAATATTGTTGCCAGCACTCTTTTTGCAGGCATTACCGGTTCGGCCTTGTCTGACGTTGCGGCACTTGGCTCCATGCTTATACCTGCCATGGAAAAATCCGGTTACGACCGGGAATACAGCACTGCGGTCACCGCAGCTTCAGCCATCCAGGGTCCCATCATACCTCCCAGCATACCTGCGGTATTGATTGCCTCTGTTACCGGTGTTTCTACCGGAGCTCTGTTCTTAGGTGGCGCGGTACCTGGCGTTCTACTTGGTATATTTTGCTGTGTTGTAACTTTTTTCCTGGCAAAAAAAAGAAACTACCCAAAATTGGAAACAAAGTTCAATTTCATTAATTTCCTAAAGCTCACAATAAGATCTTTTTTCCCTATTATGACTCCCGTTGTGGTGCTGGGCGGACTTCTTACGGGAATCTTCACCCCGACTGAAGCAGCTGCGGTTTCCGTGCTATATGCTTTTTTAGTAACTATATTGGGCTTTAAAAAGATTTCCCTTAAAGAATTTACTGAGATTCTTAGAGATACGGCTATGGCCAGCACTAAAGTTTACTACATTATAGGTACTGCCACCGTTTTCGCTTGGGTATTGGCAATTGAGAACATTCCTACGAAGATAGCCGGCTTTATCACTTCCATTGCAGTAACCCCGATGTCTGCCCTGCTGTTCATAAATATCTTCTTGCTTTTTTGGGGTATGTGGATGGATACTGCCCCGTCAATCATGATTCTTATGCCGCTGCTCTTTCCAATTGCCGAAAAAGTTGGTATTAATCCGATTCACTTCGGTGTGGTAGTAGTAATCAACCTGATGATCGGTTTACTGACACCGCCTTTCGGTATGGCACTTTTTTCTGCACAAACCATTGGGCGGGTACCATTGAAAAGTCTTTTAAAGGAACTTGTTCCATTCCTTGTGGCAGACTTCATTTTGCTTGCTTTAATTAGCATATTTCCGGAGATCATTCTTTTCCTACCAAGAATGTTTGGACTGGTATAGTCACTTACATTAACAGGAAGGAGTGCCACCAAAGTGGGAGACATCAATTACAATCAGATTCTTCAGGGGGCGGATGGTGCTCTTAAACGGGCGTTGTTCAAATCCATGGGTTTTACAAATTCCATGCTTAAAAAGCCAATCATCGGTATTTGCAGCAGTCGCACAGATGCTAATCCAGGTCATTTCAACCTGGATATTATTACCTCTTATGTGAGGGACGGAATCTTGGAAGCGGGAGGTATGCCGGTGGTTTTCTCCACCATCGCTCCCTGTGATGGCATTGGGGAAGGACATGAGGGGATGAAATACTGTCTGCCGTCAAGGGATATCATAGCAGCCTCTATTGAATGCATGGTTAAAGTCAATAATTTGGACGGTCTGGTAACAGTAGGCTCCTGTGATAAAATTGTGCCCGGTATGCTGATAGCAATGGCGAGATTAGGGTTACCATCAATATTTATTAATGGCGGTCCCATGTACCCCGCAAGCTATAAAGGAAAGCACTATGACGGAAACATTGTACCCGAAGCCGTCGGTTGGATGACATGTGGACTTATAGACCAAGATGAAATGGATAAAATAGAAGACCTGGCGGAACCCACCTGCGGCTCCTGTGCCATGTACGGTACTGCCAATACTATGTGTACAATTACAGAAGCTCTGGGACTAGCGTTGCCCGGAAGTACAACTGTTCCCGCCGTTCATTCTCAAAAACTTCGAGACGCTTTCAAAACCGGACAGCAGATTGTCAAACTAGTAAAACAGGGCATAACCGCCGAGGATATTCTGACTCAAGGAGCAATCCAAAATGCCATACGTTACCTTTTGGCAACCGGCGGTTCCACCAACGGTGTATTACACCTATCCGCACTCCACTATGAGACCGGATTTGGACGCCTGCCCTTGGAAAGTTACAATTCTTTTATAGATACCACTCCGCAAATTGCTTCAATTTACCCTGCTTCACCCAACGATATGGTGGATTACTTCGAGGCGGGGGGAGTCCAAGCGGTTTTAAAAGAACTGATACCTTTGCTGAACTTGGAGGAGCTGACCATAACCGGAAAAACCCTAGGTGATAATCTAGCCAAAGCCTCAAAGACCGGTCGACAGGATGTAATTAAAACTCTTGAATTACCTTTCTCAAAAACTGCCGGTTTGGCAGTGCTAAAAGGTAATTTAGCACCGGAAGGCTGTATTGTCAAAACCGCTGCTATACCTTCAAACATGCTGCGTTTCAGGGGCAGAGCGCGGGTGTTTACAAATGAGGAGACTTCATACCAAGCGGTAATCAAGGGCGATATAAAGCCAGGTGATTGTTTGGTAATTCAGTATGAAGGACCAAAAGGGGGTCCCGGTATGCGTGAAATGTTTCGCTGCATGAAATACCTGGAGGGCATGGGGCTTCAAGATAGCTGTGCCCTCATTACAGACGGTAGGTTTTCCGGTTCCAACAGAGGCCTGTTTGTAGGTCATATTTCCCCGGAAGCCTATGAGGGAGGTCCTTTAGCATTGGTAAAGGATAAAGACATGATAAGCATTGATATTATAAACCGTTCTCTGGATTTGCTGGTTGATGATTCAGAATTGCGCCGCCGGAAAAAGCAGTTCGTTCCGATAGAACATCCGGTATCCCAAGGTTTTCTCAAAATCTATCGAAAAATATGCAGCAATGCCTCAAATGGTGCCGTTTTAGAGCTTTAGGATTGAGTTCGAATCAATAGTCATGGGGGTAAAGATATGTATATTGATTTTCCAAAGGTGGAGGTCGTCATACAGGGGATGGAACAAATTAAAATTCCACCTATGGTGAGAATACGTCAAAAATATGACGATTATTTCATCAAAGATCTGCCAAGTCACATTCGATTACAGATGAACACCCTACCTGACCGCAAAGACTACAAAGGTAAGCGCATTTGCATAACCGCAGGAAGTCGTGGAATTCCCCACCTGGACGTAATATTAAAGGCAATCTGCGACCAACTGAAAGCTTGGGGTGCCAAGCCTTTTATCATACCGGCTATGGGCAGTCATGGCGGTGGTACCGCCCAGGGTCAGTTGGAAATTTTGGCGGGCTACAACGTTACCAAGGAGACAATAGGTGTACCTGTCATATCTTCTATGGAGGTTGTACAGTATGGTACCTTGGATGATGGTACACCCCTGTATTGCGATCGGTATGCCTATCAATCAGACGGTATCGTATTGCTTAACAAAATCAAGCCACACACGGATTTCCGAGGGGAACATGAAAGCGGTCTAGCAAAAATGATAGCCATAGGCATATCAAAACATAAGGGTGCTTCTGCCTTTCACAGGATGGGTTTCTCTAAGTTT
>DUNY01000181.1 GCA_012839145.1 Thermoanaerobacterales bacterium | reverse complement strand
TTGGCATGGGTGGCGGTCTTGCTATTGATGCCGGTAAGTGGATTGCTGAACATCTGAATAAAAAGTTACACAGTGTTCCAACTGTACTTTCTGTAAATGCCGCTTTCTGTTATAAATCCGCTATGCGTGTAAATAATGTAGTCACATATATGGGTAGGATTTTCCCTGAAGCAATCTATATTGATTTTGACATTATCAAGGGAGCTCCAAAGCACTTGAATGTTTCCGGTGCAGGTGATTTGCTGGCATGCCTGACTGCATCTTATGACTGGAAACTAAATAGCATGGTAACAAAGTCCCACAAGTTCTCACAGGAAATATATGATGGTGCCCAGGAGCTTCTTGGACTCCTTGCAGAAAATGTAGACAATATCCGTGAAGTTAACGATGACGGCATCTATTTCATGTGTGAAGCTTATCGCTGGGTCGCTGAGCATAGTGCCATCATGAACCATACCATGTGGGAGAGTGCCAGCGAACACGCTTTCTTTGATAACATGGAATTTGTTTGTAAAAAGGGCTTTCTACATGGCCAGATTATCGGACTAGCCGTTTATTTTATGTCTTTGTTTCAAGATAATCAGCATACAAGAGCTGTCATGATGTTAAAGCGTCTCGGAATTGATATCACTCTTAAAGGGTTAGGAATTACAGAGGACCAGTTGAGAACATGTCTTCTCACACTTCGCGAGTTTACTGAACGCGAGGGTCTTCGTTATACTATCATTAACGCAAAACCAATTACCCCGGAATGGGTAGACATGGCTATATCCAAGTATAAGAAGGATTTTAATATCGATGATTAGAATGTAGAAACATTTAGGCAAAGGGAGTATCGCAAAACAACTACGGCTAGGTAGTTTGCGATACTCCCTTTTTTATGAAAAAACAGCCAACAGACCATAATAATACTTTTGATTTCTGTCTGATTGGCTGATTTTAGTAAAGCCAGCACCGCATAGACTCTGTCATTGCCAAAAAGCTCCATACAGTGCTTTTTCCTGCTAATACCTTATGTTTTTGAATTACCAAATAGCATGTAATTAGAAATAAACTACAGCCGATTTTTTTAAATTCCACTCCTGTCAGGTATCATTTAACTTTTGCACCAGATTTGATATCTCGGTCTACGGTGACCAGAGTGAGACTGTCTTTATCGGAAGCTGCCAGTAGCATGCCCTGAGATTCGATACCCCGAAGTTTTGCTGGCTTTAAGTTGGTAACTGTCACTATCTTTTTGCCCACCAGCTCTTCCGGCGTATAATGTTGTGCAATACCTGCAACTATTTGACGCCTTTCATCGCCAATTTGTATCTGAAGTTTTAAGAGCTTATCAGCTCCTTTTACCTTTTCGGCTTCCAACACTTGGGCAATACGAAGCTCGACCTTGGCAAAGTCCTCAATAGAGATAAGATTTGCATCTTCTTCTTTTGTTTCATTCTTTACTTCTTGCTTTTGCTCTTCTTTCTTTTGGCTATTCTGCGGTACCGCCGAGTCCACTTTATCCTCTTCAATCCTGGGGAAAATAATTTCTTTTCGGGAAACCTTAAGTCCTACCGGCAGTTTTCCCCATTCTTTGATACTATCCCAGGTGGAAAGGCTGTCTTCGGTAATGCCCAGCTGTGCGCAAATTTTAACGGGAGTGTTGGGCATAATCGGTCCAATGTGCACAGATGTGACTCGCAGTGCCTCCGCCAAGTTATAGAGCACTGTAGATAGGCGTTCTTTTTTGTCGGGATTTTTAGCCAAGATCCATTGTGATGTTTCGTCA
>DUNY01000172.1 GCA_012839145.1 Thermoanaerobacterales bacterium | reverse complement strand
TACAAATATTTTGGAGCAATGAGCGTAAAGAGTGACAAATCCACCGCCGTGATCCACCATCACATGGTAGCCATATCCGCTGGTGGAATAACGGACTACATAAACCGTTCCGGGGAGTGCCGCTCGAATGGAAGTGCCCTTGGGTGCCCCAAGATCAATCCCACCATGCCCTGCGCCCTTGCCGGTGAATGGGTCTTTACGGTATCCAAACTCCGAGGTGACAATGCTGCGCCAATTCTCTCCAAGGGGTGAGCAGAAACCATCTGCTCCGATAAAGGGTGCGGATGACAGGGGCAAGCTGTTTGACCATTCGTCAAATTCATGGCCATAGGTTGGCGCCGGTCTGCCATAAAGCACACGGTAATAAATTTCTGTTGCATTGATTTGGCTTTCATGAGTGATGGCTATCCTCATAGACGACGAAATATTTTCATATACTACGGGCAGTTCCTTAATGGGAACCGCCACGGTATAGGTTTCTTCCTCTGTAGTTTCATTGCCGTCTGCATCGGTAGAAGTGACCGTTCTGCTTCGTTCCTCATAGGTGACAAATGAGTCTACAAATTGCCTGTGTTCAAGTCTTGAGGGGCTATCTGCGCCGAAAAACAGAGAATAAAAAATAGCCTTAACCCTTACCGAGTCGAGGCTTTCTCCATCTTCCGTGTCACTATTTACTGTGGCAATGGTGTCGTCTAAAAGAGTAAAACTGTTTCTCATATCTTCAATATATCCACGGTAATCCTCGGGAACATTGCCCGAAATAATACCGCCGTCAAAACAAAGTCCTACTGCTGTATTGTTGTGATCTGATGTGCCTGATAACAGGCTGCAGACTAAAACAATTATTAAAATTACTGGCGATAGAATCAAACCGATTGTCCAGCCAATGGTTTTACGAACTCGTTCATCTGTTAGGGCTGTAGCAGCGGCTTTTGCTGCCATTGTAATCGTTGCTGGGTCTGCCATAAAATCACCACCATTTCAGGTTGCCGAATCCAAACAAATTCTGCTGCTCTGGCTCGGGTTCACTTTCCATAAGCTGTTCGGTATAGTCTATTGCCTGTTCCAAAATAGCAGGGTCAAACCCTGCACTTTTATATCCTTCGATGATGGTATTGTAATAATAATCAGACGGATAGCCCAGACGGTGCCCCGGAGTCATAATGTAAACCATGGCAGGAATAGTTTTTTCGTCCAGTATAAGCTCCATGGTTTCTTTTTCATAAAACCTTGGAAACCCTTCGTAGATATCAAGTGCTTTTTCATCATCCGGCCTGATTTTCCAAAGTAAAACAGGGACAAAACTTCCCACACAAGGTTCAATGGTAGCTACCGCACCATGACCGCTGCCTCTAAAAACAAGGGCATAATCTTTGATTTCAGATGTTCCTACCACCTTGGCGGTAGGACACCTTTTTGCCATTTGAGGCAGATTAAGATTGCTACCATAAGCAATATATAGTTTGCCTCCGTTATACCAAATACTTTTGAGTTTTTCTAAAGTAGCTGGCTTTTTACGATTAATCTGCTCTAAAAAGATAGGGTCAATTTTCTGGCAGTAGCTGGTTTCTCTGCCCCTTGAAACTTTCAGTGCCTTATAGATCATATCTTCTTTTGCAGCCATGATGTTGACAAGATTGCGAAGCTTAGGGGCTTCAAAAGGAGCTGCATTGATGTGAATATGAATTCCGCAGGAGGAATTAACAAAAGCGCCAGCACCTCTTAATTTTCGTATCATTCCCTGCACGGTTTCAATATCTTTGTACTGACAGATGGGGCTAACCAGCTCAACGCTGTAGCTTCTGTCGGCACTCACTTTTCTGCGTCCTTCTTTTCTTTGACAGTCAATGCTGGCATCACTCATAAGCTTCCATTTTCGCCCTTCGCCGTCACGGGCATAATAAACATCGTAATAGGTGCCTTCATATTCCTTAGTCGTACCTAAATATTCGGCAATTACCTCTGCGGCACGGCTTCTTGTAATACCTGTCATCTCAATTTCAATTCCGAAATCCTGGCCTTGTATCTCCATTTAATCACCGCCCTTACCACATTCTGTGCTGGAGCGTATGGTCTTTTTCATGTGTCAATCCTGCCGTTTCTGCAGCTGAGTTTATGAAACTGCAAAGTCTCTCCCTTCGCCAAGTATCAATTAAATGACGACCGCATTCTTCATTGAGAGCGTTGATTTTTAAGACCGTATCTTTAACACATTCAGAAATAGCGGCAGGATCACCTTCCGCCAATATGAGATCATCAATATATTCGTCTAAAATTTTCTCCATCAAAGACACATCTTCTGGTGTATAATGATAGCCCCCGGCGTAAGGATTAGGATATTCTTTTCCGTCCATACACTGCCGTAAGTTTTCTAAAATAGCAGGACGTTCTTCATTCTCTGATTTTTGGTATTTCTCCATAAAGGCTAAAATATCCGCTTCCCGATTCGGGGTGTAGCGGATAAAAGACAGCATATCTTCAAGAAGCCCTGTTTTAG
>DUNY01000185.1 GCA_012839145.1 Thermoanaerobacterales bacterium | reverse complement strand
GTAGAGTTTAAGAAAGCTCTAATTATAAATTTGGAAAAACATATTAGGTCAATTGAGAAGCTGGAAAAATTTAGGCGAGAGTCTATTGATAAAAAGATAGCCGAAGTCCTTCTCTTGACAATAATTCTTCTGATCGAGGTACATCCGCATGAGAGAAATGAGAATATAGAGTTCCTAATTGATATGTTGAATTCCTTTATAAAATGAGCGACTTAGAGAGGTGCAAACTTATGAGAAATCGGATGCCCGAATTTATTATCGCAAATATAATTGTGAGTTTCTTTAACTTCGTGATAATACTTTTTGTGTTCAGGTTTATACTTAGCATTTTCGCTGCATACAAGGTTTACAGTAAAGAAAAACGGGAAGTGAGACAAAGGGAAAAAATTGGATCGAGTACTAAAAAAGACGTATCGATTGAAGATACTGAGGGTAACAGCCTGGATATAGTTCATGATGGTGTGTGCGACACTTTTGTTTTAAAGAACGATGCATATATTGCCGTTATTGGAAATGAACGACACTATTTTTGCAGTTGGGAGTGTAGACAAAAGTATCTGGAAAATATCAAAGAGAGTAAAAGTGTATAAAAAAATTATGGATATTAAGGGAAACTTGATATATTTTCTAAATCATGATATATTAAACACTGTAAAAATAAATATTATTTTTTATGTCCACTAGGGGAGCGCGGATAGCTGAGATAGTGAGATAATCTCACTGACCCTCGAACCTGCTCTAGGTAATTCTAGCGTAGGGAAGTGGTTTTACCATGTTAAAAAGCCGTTAACCTTGTGTTGGCGGCTTTTTTGCCATCTACTCTCCGGACATATTCTAAAACTATAAGGAGAGGAGGTGAGCCGAGATGAGCAACATAGTCAATATTTTCAAGGATTTAGCTGAAATAACTCCAACAACACTTTATATTTTGGTTTTCATCGTCGCATTTACTGCTATACTCGGCATAATAGGTTCCAGAGCAAAGTTTAATACAAAGGCTCTTGTATATGGAGGTCTTTGTGTTGCGATCGCCTTTGTGCTATCTTATATAAGGCTATACCGCTGGCCACAAGGAGGGTCTATAACACTAGCGAGCGCACTGCCGGTATTTATTTATGCTTACATTTTCGGACCGGCGGCAGGTATTGCGGCTGGAACAGCATATGGCCTTTTGCAGCTTGTACAAGATCCGTATATACTGCACCCGTTTCAAGTATTCTTAGACTATATATTGGCCTTTGCGGCCTGGGGTTTGGCTGGGTTTTTCCGCAAGAACATCAGTTTAGGCATAATCCTGGGTGGTTTTGGCCAGATCTTTTCGAGCTTTCTTTCAGGTGTGATATTTTTCGGATCATATGCTCCTGAGGGCATGAGTCCCATTATCTATTCCATAGCAGTAAACGGCACCGTATTAGGTACTGATATCCTAATCTGTCTTCTGATTTCTCTACTGCCTCAGGTTAAAGGAGCCATAGAACAATTAAAAGCCAAGGCCTATGTATAATTAGAAAAAAGCCATCTAAAGATGGCTTTTTTCTAATTATCATCCTGAAGGCTTTGCCTGAAGGATTTTGTTTAATCTATATCGATAATTCTTCCACTTGGTTTTGAAGGCTCTACCTTGGGCAGTATAACCTTTAGCACACCATTGTCAAAGCTTGCCTTGATAGCATCACTTTTAACATTGTTTGGAATGGGAATGGAGCGGGAATAATTGCCACGCCGACGTTCACGTTGAATAAAGCTTTCACTCTTTTCTTCAGTAACTTCGTCGTATTTTGCGGAAATTGTAAGCAAATCATTTTCATAGCGAATTTCGATATTATCCTTATTGTATCCGGGAAGGTCAGCTTCTACTATATATTCTTTTTCCGTTTCCCGTAAATCTGCTTTTACAGGACTGAGATTGAAGATATCAAAAAAATCATCGGTATCAAAAGCTAAATCGAAGAAGGTAGGCAGCAGTCCCCTCCGTCTCCATGGAACCAATCCTTTACCACGCATAATATTACCTCCTTTTACAAATATTACTATTTGCAATTACTATTATAACACAAAGGTCAGGGAAGGTCAAGAAAATTTTATATTATTTTCATGCTTAAAAGGTTTTTATAAAAACATTATAGAAACAATATATATACTTAGTTATTTTATACTATTTTTTGAGATTAATTCATTTACATTGGAGATTGTTATGGAAATCGGTGTAGATATAGTTGAAATAAATCGAATAAAAAAAGCCTGCCGAAGAAAAACTTTTGAGAATCGATTCTTTACTTTTAGGGAACTTGGCGGAATCCAGGGCAAAAAAAATTATTACGCACACCTTGCGGGAAAGTTCGCTGCCAAAGAAGCTGTAGTAAAAGCTATGGGCACGGGTTTTCGAAGCATGAAGTGGAAGGACATAGAGATTCTAAACCTGGCTTCAGGGAAGCCAGCAGCGGTTTTATCGGGTAAAGCCCGGGAAATTTTTGAGTCCAAAGGTTTCAAAGGCATCCTTGTAACTATTTCTCACAGCAATGAATATGCTGTAGCTTTTGCAGTAGCACTTGGAGGTGTAATGGATGAAAGTAGTCAGCCCTTCGACCATGAGGCAGATGGATCGAATCGCCACTAGAGATTATGCCATACCTGGGGTTGTTCTCATGGAAAATGCCGGCAGAGAGGTAGCTTTGGCTGTGAAAAATATGTGGATACAGCAAAAACATAAGGCACCTACGAAAATTGCGCTTTTTTGCGGTAAGGGCAATAATGGCGGTGACGGATTTGTGGCAGCCAGGCATCTTGCTAACATGGGCTTTGACATAATTGTTTTTATTATGGCAAATCCCGACAGCATAACGGGAGATGCGGTTGTAAATCTAGAAATTATAAAAAATATGGGATTGAGGATTAAAGTTATTGATGAGGAATCGGATTTGGATGAAGTAATGGGCATGACAAGGAATGCCTCAATCTTGGTGGATGCCATGTTTGGCACAGGTTTAAGAGGTAGGGTAAGAGGTATCGCTGAAAAGGTAATAGAAATGATTAATAAGCTAAAAATTCCGGTTATCGCCGTGGATGTACCTTCGGGCATATGTGCTGAAACAGGAAAGATATTGGGCAGTGCCGTAAAATCAAAACAGACAATTACCATGGCTCTTCCTAAAACAGGATTGTTATTTTATCCCGGAGTGGAATATGTGGGAGAATTGCTTACTGCCGACATAGGCATGCCGATAAAATTAGTTCAGTCCGTTGAAGCTGAGGCTGAATTGCTGGACCATGAGTGGGTTTACAGATGTTTCAAAGAATATCCTGCAGATGCCCACAAAGGCACATTCGGCAGGGTTTTTATCATTGCCGGTTCTGTGGGAATGACCGGAGCGGCGTCACTTTCAGGAATGGCTGCCGTAAAAAGCGGGGCAGGCCTTGTGACAATAGGAACTTCTGAAAGCCTAAATGACATTCTTGAAGTAAAATTAACTGAAGCAATGACGAAGCCCCTAGCCGAAACACCGGGCCGTTGTATTGGTCTTGCTGCCCTTAACGATGCTTTAGAATTCGGTAACAAGTGCAATGCGGTAGTTTTAGGTCCCGGTCTTTCCAGGGAAGATGAGACACAACAGTTTGTCAGGCAATTCATTCAAAAATGTGAAGTGCCAATAGTAATAGACGCTGATGGTATAAATGCCTTGGCCCAATGCCCGCAAGTCTTAAATGAAGTGCAAAGTCCAGTAATTATAACTCCACATCCCGGCGAGATGGCGCGACTTCTTTCCACAACTTTGTCAAAAATCCAACAAGATCGTGTAACTGCAGTGAAAACGGCAGCCAGAAAGTTTAACTGCATGGCGGTCTTAAAAGGTGCCAGAACTCTCATTGCTAACTCGGAAGGAAAGCTGTGGATCAATCCTACAGGAAATGTCGGTATGGCGACCGGTGGTAGCGGTGATGTTCTTTCTGGAATGATTGGAGCTTTTTTAGCCCGAGACATGAAACCTTATGAGGCTGCAGCAGCGGCAGTATACCTGCACGGTTTAGCCGGAGACCTGGCAGCTGAAAAGCAAGGAGAAATTTGCCTTGCCGCCCAAGAATTGATTGATTATCTACCTAAAGCGGTTAAAGACATGAAGGAGTATAATGATGGCAAGTGACCTTTCGAATATAAGGCCTACCTGGGCCGAAATTGATTTAGATAATTTAAGGCATAACATACTTGAAATTCAAAGAATTACTTCTTCCCATACCAAATTATGTGCTATAGTAAAAGCCGACGGATACGGTCATGGAGCCGTGGAAGTAGCAAGGGAAGCTTTAGCCTGCAAAGCCTCCTATCTTGGAGTCGCATTATTGGATGAAGCACTGGAATTAAGAGGAGACGGTATCACCTCTCCTATCCTTATTTTGGGTTTTACACCGGAAAGCCAATTTGATACAATAATAGAGCATGATATTACTCAGACTATATATAACCTTGAGTCTGCTGTGATACTTTCCGAAAAGGCTGTAAAACGAAATAAAAAGGCCAAGGTTCATATAAAAATAGATACTGGCATGAGCCGCATTGGTTTTTGTCCGGATACTTCTTCAGTTTCTCAGATTAGAAAACTTTTCTCACTGAAGGGTCTAGAAGTAGAAGGCATTTTCACCCATTTTGCTCGGGCCGATGAAAGGGATAGGAGCATTACTTATGAGCAATTTCGAGTATTAACAGAGACGGTAAATGCCATTGAAGAGAGTGGTTACAAGATTCCTATAAAACATGCGGCAAACAGTTCCGGTATTTTAGAATATCCTAATACACATCTTAACATGGTACGACCGGGTATTATTCTTTACGGTCTGTATCCTTCCGACGAAGTAACAAAAAGTCGAATTTCCCTAAAGCCGTTAATGAATCTAAAAACCCGGGTTTCACATGTGAAGGTTTTACCAAGAGGGAGAGCAATAAGTTACGGTGGAACCTATGTTACCCAAAGACAAAGTCTTATTGCCACACTTCCCATAGGTTATGCAGACGGCTATCCAAGACTGCTGTCTTCGCGATCTCAAGTGTTAATAAAGGGTCAACGTGCCCCGATCCTTGGACGGATATGTATGGATCAGTGTATGGTGGATGTAACCGATATAAAAGGTGATGTTGAACCCGGAGAGGAAGTTGTTCTCATTGGGAGTGAAGGTGGCGACAAGATTTCGGTGGAAGAAATAGCCAAGCTTGCGGGTACTATAAATTACGAGATAACCTGTGGTATATCTAAACGAGTGCCTAGAGTATATATTAGGGATGGAAAAATCCGAAAGATCAAAAACCTTTTGGTAAAATAGGTATATTTTTCTTGTCCAATTGACATAATTATATTGACCTTTATATAATAAAGTATATGCTTGCACGTCGCTTTAAAAAGCTAGGGGGGTGCCGGTGTGGCCGAATTAAAACGTATTGTTGTCAGTTTACCGGATAATTTATTGGAAAAAGTAGATTATTTTGTTGCTCAAGAAAACAAGAATCGCAGCGAACTTATTCGAGATGCAATGAAATTATATATTAAAGAAATGGAAAAACTAAGAGTGCGGGAACAATTAAAAATCGGATATATGCAGATGGCCGAAGTGAACATCAAATATGCTGAAATGGGGATATGTGAGGATTATAAAGACTTTAGACTATACGAAACAAGACTTTCGGAGTGTGAATAATGTGCTGGTTAGGCGTGGGGATATATTTTACGCAGACCTAAATCCGGTAGTAGGTTCTGAACAAGGCGGAATTAGACCGGTATTAGTGGTGCAAAACGATGTGGGGAATAAATACAGCCCCACTGTTATTATTGCTGCTATTACTTCCCAGATAGATAAGGCGAAGTTACCAACTCATATAGAATTACAAAGTGAAGATTATGGTCTTGAAAAGGATTCTGTTATATTGCTTGAGCAGCTGAGAACCATAGATAAGCGAAGGTTAAAAGAAAAGATAACCATTTTGGATCAGGACACAATGGTAAAAGTAGATGAAGCATTAAAAGTAAGTTTAGGGCTTGGAGAGTTCTGACAAAAGGCTTCCGTAATGAACTGACAGGGAGCCTTTATTTTATATCATTATTCGTCGAATTATATAATTTTTCCTAAAAAAAAGAAGGATTATCCAATATTTTTTAGAATATATAAAATGGTAAAATATAGAGTAGTATTTGGGGGGTCGAGATGAAAATTAAGGCGCGTTTTTTTTCGGAACTTATGACCGCACTATCTTTAATGATGGATTTAGATGAAAACAGAAAACTTTATCACGCATGGCGAGTAGCAATACTAGCTGAAAGAATGTCCCAAGAAATATTGCCAGAATATAGGACTCAGATATTTTATGCAGGGCTTTTGCATGATATAGGTGCAATCTCATTACCAGATCATGTTGTTCATTACACTGACCCGAAAGAACACTTTAAAAACCCCATACTGCTGAATCACAGCGATAAAAGCGCCCAAATTGCAAGAGAGATTGGTCCTCTTTCCATGGCAGCGGAAATGATATTGGACCATCATGAGCATTGGGACGGCAGCGGGTATCCGAAAGGCCTAAAAGGTAACAACATACATTTGGGTGGGCAAATACTGAGAATTGCCGATACTTTTGATATTTTGGCCAGGGTTAAACCTCCACTGGATTTAAGAGGGATAAAAACCATTCTCTCCAGCCGAAGCGGCTCTGAGTTTTCTGATTTAATATGTGAGTTAATGATATCAACCTTGGAATCGGGCAACTTTTTTGAAGAAATAATGGACGATAAAAGGGTTTCCGAAATGCTACCGGAAACAATAAGGGATTTACCTCCCGTTGATTTAAAATCATGTAACACCGATGTGAGGAATGCGGTTAAAGTTTTTGCGCAAGTTATAGACGCAAAACACAGCTACACGGCAGGTCATTCAGTGAGGGTAGCTCGATATACATATAAACTTTCCAAAGCTATAGGTTTATCTGAGGAGCTAGCAGAAGAATACGAGATAGCTGCTTATTTACACGATGCAGGCAAGGTAGCCGTTCCCAAAAGCATTTTAGACAAACCTTCTGCATTGACTATAGAAGAATTTAAACTCATGAAAAGGCATCCAGTATATACTATGGAGATAATGAGTATGGTGAGTGAACTAAAAGATCTGGTCTTTATAGCCGGAAGTCATCATGAAAGATATGACGGTAGGGGTTACCCCGATGGGGCCAGCGGCGAAAGCATTCCCCTTGGAGCACGGATAATGGCTGTAGCTGATGCTTTCGATGCCATGACGTCCCCAAGGCCTTACCAAAGGACAAAGAGCAAAGATGAAGCAAAAGAAATCTTAGTTAAAAACTCCGGAGGTCAGTTCGACCCGGATATATCCAAAGTTGC
>DUNY01000092.1 GCA_012839145.1 Thermoanaerobacterales bacterium | reverse complement strand
GGCTTTTGCTCTCTCCGGCCAGCGCTGTACATCAATTTCCCGCGTCATTGTACTTCGCGAATATGAAGAAGCACTTAGCATCGCTATTGCCGAAAAAATGAAAGACCTGGTAGTTGGAAACGGTATGGATTCTGAAGTCAACATAGGACCCGTTATAAATTCAGTGGCAGGAGAAAAGATTATGTCATATATAGAAAGTGCCAAGAAGGATGGGGCGCGTATTTATGTTGGTGGTAGCCGACTTACCGGAGGCATATATGACAAGGGATTTTATATTAAACCGACGCTTATCACAAACGTAACGCCGGAAATGAAGGTGGCCAGGGAAGAGATTTTTGGGCCTGTGCTTGCCATCATAACAGTGGAAAACTTCGATGAAGCCATGAATGTGGCCAATGATACTGAATACGGTCTTGCTGCCGCTCTGTTCTCGGACAATCTTTCGTATATTGCCAGATTCCTTGATGAAATAGAATCCGGTATGGCCCATGTCAATCATGGTACTGTTACCGATGCATATATGCCATTTGGTGGGGTAAAGAATTCTGGCTTAGGTGCGTTTTCTAAGGGGGCAACCAATAAAGACTTCTTTACCAACTGGAAGGTGACTTATACCAAATTCTATTAAAGGGTAAGGAATACTTGTATCAAGAAACTAATAAAGACAGTAAGGACGTATTTGAAAAATTACTGAATGAGTATGAAACATTAGTGTAATATAGAAAAAGCTCCATCAAATGCTGGCTATTAAGACCCATTCGATGGAGCTTTTGATTTATCCAATTAAAATTTAACCTTAGGCACTTCTTTATCGCCTTCGCTGACTTTGAAAAAGGGTTCCTCTCGGAAATTAAACATCCCGGCAAGGATATTTTTAGGAAACACCTGAATACCGTTATTGTATTTTAAGACGGTGTCATTGTAAAACTGCCTTGAATACCTTATCTTTTCCTCCACATCCTTAAGCTCCGCTTGAAGGCTGATAAAGTTGGAGTTTGCCTTAAGTTCAGGATAGGCCTCTACTACCACCATAAGCCTGTTTAGAGCCTCAGTGAGCATGTTGTTTCCTTCGATAGCCTCTTCCGGATTTTTGGCATTTACGGCCCTATTTCTGGCGTTGACTACATTCTCAAAAGTAGTCTTTTCATGGGCAGCATACCCTTTTACCGTCTCTACCAAGTTGGGGATAAGATCAGCCCGGTTTTTCAGCTGTACATCTATTTGAGCCCAGGCGTTTTTTACTCGGTTCCTTAAGACTACCAACCCGTTATACACCGATACCATATAAAACCCAGTTAGCGCCAATAAAGCTAAAATAATCAATGTTGGCATTTATATCATCCTTTCCTTTTTTAGAATGCACCGCCACCGCCGCCTCCTCCACTGCCACCGGAACTACCGCCACTAAAGCCACCGCCCCCGCCGCTGCCCGAAGAAATCTTGGAACCTGCTACTGAGGCGGTATTTATCGCTTGGGTCACGGTGCTCATGGTGCTAGTTAGTGTAGAGTTCATGTGGTGGAAGGAATAATAATTATATCCGCCCATATAGGTCAGGGAAGGATCAGTTAGCTCAGCATCGCTGAACACCTTGGGCAGTAGGGCCAAGACCTCTTTGGCCACTCCCAAAGAAATGGCATAGACCAAATAGTGCTCCCATATGATGATGGAAGGTATCTCAGCTTTATCCAGGTTAGAAAAGTGAAGCAAAAATCTCTTGAAGGCTTTCCACATAGCAGTTTGCTCAACACCATATCGAGTTCGTTTTGTCTTAAACTTTAGGAACAGCAAGTTCATGAGAGAAAGAAACGCCAAGATTACCGCTGAAATACCAAAGACCCATGCATGAAGAAACTTAATTGATGCAATACCGCCGAGTATAAGTCCTAAGTCGATGAGCAAAAACATAGCGCTACCTGTAAGGTCGTTGCCGGTAAAAAAGTCTTTAGTAGAACCCTCCATTTTAACCAGTTCTTTAAAGGTCTCATAGTTTCTTTGGAATTCCAAGGCGGCGTTTTTGCCTTTTACCTTTTCTTTAAGGTCGTCCAATATAAGGCCCTTGCCTTCACCTAGCTTGTCGACAAACCACTCCATCAAGAACACTTCATGGCGAGTAAGACCTTCCAAGTTTGCATCTTTTACCTTTTCCAACATGTATTTTTCTACAGTTTTATTCCTTGAAAATAAACCTCCACTTTGCTCTGAATCTATTTTAGTTATCTTTAAGCGTTTCTTTCTAACCAGGTCCATAATGGTAGCCATGACATCGTTTGGACCGACGTTTTTTGTCAATAGATAAGTCATTACCGGCGGTGTATAATCCCCAGGCAAATCCCGATAGTAGTCTCCGTCAAACTCAGGCTTTAGGTCACGCCCGTATTTTAGGTTCATTGAAATAAAAGAGGCTACGGCACCGAAGATAACCGTCAAAAAAACTGGGAACAGTTTTTTTCTAATATTCTTTAGCCTTTCCTCTTGAGCCATTCTAGCCCTGGCTTCTTCGCGAATCCGGTTGGCCTCATCTGCCAATCTTTGCTCATTTTCCAGTATTGCTGGAAGTTCGTCATGGCTAAAGACCCTTTGTGAATCGGGAATAAGATTCGGGGGGAATATTATCAATGTCTCTACAAAAGTTCCAGGCATTACTTCGCCAACATAAAACGAAGAAGTCCTTTCATTTATTATTTCAGAATATCCTTCCAGCGGGCCGTGGGCAAAGACCTTAAGCTCATCCTTGGTTGCTCCTTCAGGAATGCGGATTTCTATGCTTATATCCTTAAGGGGCACATCCCAGTTTCTGTCTATGACCTTTCGATTGAAAACCCCGATATCATTATATTTTTTAGCTACATTTTTTAAGGTATATTCATATACGAAGGTCTTTTCCCGGGAACTGGTCTTTTCATACACCTTAAGTGACATAATATTACCGTCTTGGGAGCGCTCGTATTCGTTTGGGTTTTTGCCCCATCCGGGGGAGAACTCCCTTAAAGTGCTGCCTTCATCCACATATACCCTTACATCCTTGCAACCATCAGTGCCGTCAAGATCAATATTTCGATATACTCCGTTAAAATCTCCGGAAAAATCATAGGTGATTTTCTCTTTAACATTAGCGTTGCCGTTGGTCTTGACTTCGATGAACATATCATATTTTGTCATATCATATGATTTCGCCTCAGCCACATCATGGGGCAAAAATGCTAAGAATACAAAAAGCGCAGCTAAGGCACTCAGAATTTTTTTCATGGTCTCACCACCGGTGTCATTTTTTTAGCCTACTAACTAACGTGTTTCATATATAATCTATTTTTCGTTGTACTAACGGTAATTCCAATAAATATATTACGTAAAGACGAGAAAAAAATCTAGGTTTTTAGAATAATCCACATTAATTATATCACATGTAAAAGAAATTAATATATATCATAATTGACCAAACGATTCTTATTTTAAAATACAATGCTAAGCTTTACCATTGCTCATATTACAAATTTATTCCTGTTTTTTACCTTTTATCTTTTCATCATAATTCTATGTGATTGGTTTCATAAAAGTGAACCTATATATAAATTTTGCTCTTTGGAAATAGATAGCTTTCTTATCAAAAAAACGCTGCTTTGCAGCCCACTTCCTATGCTTATGAACAAAAATTATTTATGAGTTGTTGGATTTTATATTTGAATATTAAAAAGCTCTATCTACAATAATAATTAGTGGTAAATAAAAATAGGAATACTAAAAATTTATATCATAAAAGCAGGTGATGCCTTATGAAGCCAGCTAACAAAGCTAATAGACTAATTACTGAAAAGTCCCCATACTTATTGCAGCATGCAAATAATCCTGTTGACTGGTATCCATGGAGTCAGGAAGCCTTTTATAAAGCAAGGCAGGAAGACAAACCCGTCTTTCTCTCCATAGGCTATTCAACCTGTCATTGGTGCCATGTAATGGCCAGGGAATCTTTTGAGGATGAAGAGGTGGCCGGTTTTTTAAACAAGCACTTTATTTCAATAAAAGTAGACAGGGAAGAGCGGCCGGATATTGACCAGATATACATGAACGTGTGCCATGCCATGACGGGGCAGGGGGGATGGCCCCTAACCATAGTGATGACTCCCGATGAAAGGCCGTTTTTTGTCGGCACCTATTTTCCTAAAGAAAATAGATGGGGTCACCTAGGTTTAATAAATATTTTGCAGCGGCTGGTCAATGCATGGGAAAAGGACAGAGGGCACATAGATTCTATAGGAAACCGCGTAACTCAAATTTTGCAAACTCAGACTGAAGGAACTCCAGGCAAACTGGAAAAATCCATCATAGAAGAAGCCTTTAATGAATTTGCTCTGCGTTTTGATGATAAATACGGTGGTTTTGGCTCGGCACCAAAGTTTCCTACGCCTCACAATCTATTGTTTTTGCTTCGATACTGGCATAAAACCGGCGATGCAAAAGCTCTGACAATGGTTGAACGAGCTTTGGAGTCCATGGCTAAAGGAGGTATCTTTGACCACATCGGCTTTGGGTTTCATCGATATTCTACCGATGAGAAATGGCTTGTCCCACACTTTGAAAAAATGCTATATGACAATGCTCTACTTGCCTATGTTACACCGAAGCCTATGAGGCTACCGGAAAAGCTCTGTATAAAGATTTAGCCGGAAAAATATTTACTTATATTCTTCGAGATATGACATCACAGGAGGGCGGTTTTTACTGTGCAGAAGATGCTGATTCGGAGGGGGCGGAAGGCAAATTCTATGTTTGGACTCCCGAGGAGGTAGCTGAAGTTCTCGGGGACGAAGATGGGCAGTGGTTTTGCGATATATTTGATATTAGTTCTAAAGGAAATTTTGAGGGTAAAAGCGTACCCAACCTGATTGATACCGGTATAGTCGAGAATGACAGAGTAAAATGCTTTCGAGAAAAACTGTTTTCAGCAAGAGAAAAACGTATACATCCTCATAAAGATGATAAGATTCTTACATCATGGAATGGCTTGATGATTGCTGCTCTGGCCAAAGGAGCCAGGGTTTTTAAAGACGATAATTTATATGGAGTTTCTGAGAAGGCGGTAGACTTCATATTTTCAAAACTTGTGAACAAAGATGGTAGACTTTTGGCAAGATATAGGGACGGCCATGCAGCTATTTTAGGGTTTCTTGATGATTATGCCTTTTTAGTGTGGGGATTACTGGAACTGTATGGAACCACTTTTAATCCTCGATATTTAAAGCAAGCTTTGGAGTTAAATCAGGATATGCTTGACATCTTTTGGGATGATGAAAGGGGAGGCCTGTTCTTTAATGGGAAAGACAGTGAGGAGCTTATTATACGTTCTAAGGAAATATATGATGGAGCTATACCATCGGGAAATTCTGTAGCGGCACTTAACTTGCTAAAACTTTCCCGCCTAACCGGAGAAAATCAGCTTAGTAAAAAAGCTGAGCAGTTGTTTTCCGCTTTTGCCGAAAGTGTATCATCACATCCTTCGGCACATGCCTTTTTGCTTACAGTCTTAGTATTTGCCTTTGAGGTTCCCAAGGAGATAGTAATTGTGGGAAATATGATCGGCAACGATAAACAGGCGATTATAGATAAAGTGAGATCCTATTACATGCCCAATGCTATAACTATACTTAACCCGGAAGACGAGCAAGGCAAAGAACTTCAACAGCTCATTCCTTTTATAAAAGAAATGAGGCCGGTGAAAAGTAAGACCACGGTCTATATATGTGAAAACTATGCATGTCAAGCACCGATTACGGATTTAAGTGATTTAGAGAAAATTCTTGAGAGACCTTTGCAAAAAATATAAAATTTAACTTCTCAAATCGGCTGCCAGCTTATGAGCGTAAAGTCCCTCCAATTCGGCGAGCTTCGATGCCATCGGAGCCAGCTCACGGGCCCCTTCTTGAGTAATCTTCTGATAGCTTACAACCTTTAAAAAGGTTCCGACCCATACCCCGCCGGTATACCGGGCCGCTCTCATGGTGGGAAGGATGTGATTGGTACCGGAAACATAATCCCCCAAGACTTCCGCTGCCCAATTGCCTATAAACAGGGAACCGTAGTTATTTAATTGTGGAACTATTGTATCAGGATTTGATATATGTAATTCAAGATGCTCCGGGGCTATTTTATTGGATAAATTTACGGCTTCTTTAAGATAATCTATTAGATAAATTACTCCGTTGTCTTCCCAAGACTTACGGGCTACTGAGGCGGTAGGGAGCTGTTCTAAGTACTCTTCCAAGTGGTCTAAAACACTTTGTATAAGATTTTCATCAGTGGAAATTAGGATACCCCGAGCTTGAGGGTCATGCTCGGATTGTGCTAAGAGATCTGCTGCTATGAATTTAGGATTTGCTGTGCTGTCAGCTATTATGAGAACTTCGCTGGGGCCTGCAATAAAATCTATCCCAACATCGCCGCTGACTTGCCGCTTAGCTTCAGTAACCCATTGGTTTCCCGGTCCTACGATAATATCCACCGAGGCTATACTTTCTGTTCCAAAGGCAAAGGCGCCAATGGCATGTGCTCCACCCATACTATAAATCTCATGGGCTCCTGCTATATCCATGGCCACAAGAGTAGCGGGATGAACAGTGCCAATTGAGCGGTCAGGTGGCGAGCAAGCTGCAATTCTTTTTACTCCAGCCACACGAGCAGGGATAATTGACATAAGTGCAGAAGATGGAAGGGGATACCTTCCGCCTGGCACGTAGGAGGCTGATGAAGAAATAGGAATAACATGATGACCTAGAGTAATACCCGGTGATAATTCAATTTGTTGAGGCAATATAGATCCTTTTTGAACTTGTGCAAATTGTTCAATACGTTTAGCAGCCTTCTTTATAGCTTGAATTATTTCAGCATCTAAACTTTCATAGGCGGATTCTATCTGTTTTGCTGATATTTTAAGACTTTCACCTTTGAACCCATCAAACTTATAACAGAAGTTAAACAAGGCTTTATCACCTTGTTTCTCTATTTCGGCAAGGATGGATGACACCTTTTCTCGAAGTTTAGAGTCATCCTCAAAAGCAGTTTTAATAGGCTTCTTTATAGGTGTTATACTCAATTTAACTTTCCTCCCCTTGGTTTCATACCCAAACAATTTTGACAAATTAAGTAATAAAGCATAGGATGTATACCTTATTTTACAATGTTTCAAATAAAAATAAAAGCCTAAATTTCCGTATACCAGGACCTACTCTGGCGTTTTAGAGACAGTTTTGACCGTCTGATACCAAAAGATTATTTTTCAGCATGCACAATTTCTTGAGCGACCTTTGCTTGCTTTAACAACGGCAACCATCGAAAGAACTCCTCCAAAGCCTTACTTCCCAGAATAGGCACATGCTTCAGTGCCGAGCCCGGTTCGGGCACAACCTTATAATCTTCCGGTGGAAAAGCAAAATAAAAATAATCATTTTCAACATAAACCCAATAAGGACAATACCCCTCGGAATCATAACCCTTTCCCCAGCCTTGGGAATCTGCTTCCGGAGGATTAGCTACAAAATAATCCTCCTTCTTTAGAATTTCATTTAGCTTATAAAAACTAATACGAAAGGGCAGATGAATTCGGATTTTTTCGTTTATAACCTCATATGGATAAGATTCCGCTCCTTTTATAATTTCACCTTTTGTGGTTTCTATTGGTCGCATTTACTATTCTTCCTTTCAAAATAGTACATTTATTTTTTGTAAACAAAGCGTTCTTTAACCTGGTATTTTTTATACTGAAGAAATATATGGCCTAATCATATATAATAAAAAGGGCCCCAATTTTTAATTATAACGGGCCCCTTCAAGGTTCATATCAATACCATAAAAGCACTCCTGCGAAAGCACATCCGGTTTTGTCTACTTTATGTTCCGCCACCTTTACTTTTATTTCTGCCAAGGTTTTATTCCTCATTTCAAAAGCTTCCGCCAGCATTTTTCTCACCTGTTTTTCGGCTGCATTTTTGTCAAATTCTCCGGAGACTTCCATAATCATGCCAAAACTGCCGTCACCAGGAATGCCTACACCAACAGCTGCCGAAATGATTGTTTCCGGAGTATTGCTATCTATAGCCCCATAAGCAGTTGGGACTAGGCTTCCCGGAGGGATGAGTAGATACTCGTCATACACCGCACTAGGTGGTAAGACACTGCTCACTCTTAGAAGATTTAAATTTCCTGCTCCGGCATCAAGCAGGGCACCGTCAAAGGCGTTTAGGAGTGTGGAACCTTCAGAACTTCCTGCTACTAAGTTAAATTTAGT
>DUNY01000195.1 GCA_012839145.1 Thermoanaerobacterales bacterium | reverse complement strand
CAATGAGTTTATAAATGAAAACTCGGAGGATTTGCTTATAAAAAGCAATACCGTCTGGGACAAGCTTTTTGGGTGGCTGAAAATAGCAGGTCATGGCACAAAACATTACCCTCCCGCTAAAGTTACATTGAGTGCCGGTATATGTTCCTTATCCAAAAACATTATAAGCGAAGATGATTTGATAAAAGAAGCTGATAACGCCCTTCTCAAAGCTAAACGTAAAGGAAAGAACAATATATGCATTTGCACCTGCGATCACAGAGTATATTCCAAGGCCACCGTATAATCATTAATTGATTATAATCCGGCGGCCTTGATTTTTTTATTGTAGCTGTAGGCTATTTATTATATTTTCCCTGTACGAAGGATAGATATTATCAGCCAAATCCCCAGTAGGCCCGCAGCAACAAAACCCATTACTCCAAGGAACGGGTAATTGAAGAGAAAGGGGCCCACATCTGCCTGTATTATCAGGGAAGAACCAATTATCAGGGATGCAACTATGAGGCTGAATACCAGACGATTAATCATTCTATTCAGTTCGGAAAGCACTCTCTCGGTGCCTCGGGTTTCAAAATCCAACTTAATACTGTCGATTTTGGTTCGTTGATATAAGCCGCTTATAAGCTTGGGAATGAGTATAAGAGATTTGTTGAAATCTCCAAGAGTTGTTAGCGCCTCTTTTAATAAATGCCGGGGATCATAACGTTCTCGAAGCATCTTGTTAACAAAAGGTTTGGCGACCTCAAATATATTAAAATCCGGATCAAGTTCAAGGCCGACACCTTCTATGGTTATGAGGCTTTTTAACAATAGAGTAAAATTTGAGGGTAGAATAATCCTGTATTTAGCCACAATGGTAAACACTTCATTTAACAGCTTTGACATGTTCATATTTTTTAGGCTCTTGCCGTAATACCTTTCTACCAAATCTTCCACGTCAAGCTCCATATCGGCTGTATTCAAGTCTTCCTCAATTTGGCTCAGCTCAAGCAGGACATTGACAATTTTCCCTGTATCTTTATTAATAACACCGATAATAAGTTCTGCCAATTTATATTTGGTATATTTATCTATGCGGCCCATCATGCCAAAATCTATAAATGCAATTTTGCCGTCATGCTTAATCAGGATATTGCCCGGATGAGGATCACCATGAAAAAACCCATGTGTAAAAATTTGTTTCATTATAGCCTTGGCACCGTGTTCTGCTATCTTACCCCTGTCCAAACCCTGCTTAGATATCTTGCTTGATTGTGTAACCTTATAACCCTCAATGTACTCTATGGTTAGTATTTTCCGAGTTGTAGCCTCCCAGAAAACTTGGGGAACATATATTGTTTCATCACCTTCAAAGTTTTGCCGAAATTTATCTATATTAAAGCCTTCCCTGGTATAATCCAATTCCTTATGCATGGCTTCGGTAAATTCCTCGACTTTACCAACCGGGTCGTAATACCGTGTTTCTGGAATATGTTTTTCCACAAGCCGAGTAAGGCTTAGAATAATTTCTAAATCCACAGCCATTACTTTTTCGATTTCAGGTCGACGGACCTTAACCACAACATCCTGGCCATTTTTTAACACAGCACGATGTACTTGACCAATGGATGCAGCC
The DNA here is from genome assembly GCA_012839145.1 of Thermoanaerobacterales bacterium. Taxonomy (GTDB): domain Bacteria; phylum Bacillota; class Thermosediminibacteria; order Thermosediminibacterales; family Tepidanaerobacteraceae; genus DUNY01. Next base: position 347 of record DUNY01000195.1, on the reverse strand, counting down.
GCTAAGGGTTCTATATCAAAAGAAGGAAAAATATTAGTTATATCCGACTCCAATTCCTCTTCTATCTGATTTTTTACCTCTTCAAAACTAAAGGGTGCTACATCATCCTGAAGTCTTTTCAGTTCCTTTATATAATCTTCAGGGATTATATCAGGTCTGGTGCTTAAAAGCTGCCCCAGTTTTATAAACGTTGGACCCAATTCCTGAAGCATCATGACGACTTTTTGGGGGGTAGTCATCTTATCCGTCGGATCCGGCTTTTCTCGAATAATCCCCTTGGGCAGGATTATTCCCACCCTCTCGACGATATATCCGAATCCGTATTTGATCAGAACATTTATTATTTG
>DUNY01000145.1 GCA_012839145.1 Thermoanaerobacterales bacterium | reverse complement strand
TAAACTCTACTATTCGTTCATCTCTATTGAGATCACTAACATTTGATCTCATCAACTCTTTACCAAAGCCTTTCCTGATTTCTATATCAGTATATAATTGTTCAATACATTTCTTCAACTTGTGTTTGGGCGATATAGGCATTTGATCTATAATGCCCAGTTTGGCAAAGGTTTGTTCCCAACTTGTTTGCAGTATCTCAATATAGAGTTCCTTTTTGTTCTCATAATAGTTATATAGAGTTCCTACAGCGATTCCGGCTTCTTGGGCAATCATTTTCATATCAACTTTTTTATATTCATATTGGCTGAATAACGACATGGCAGCCTTAAAAATATTATCTTTAACATCCCTTATTATTTTAGGCAATTTCGGAACCTCCGTTTATGAATCGAGATTCATTTTGAGTTATATTCATAATAACCTTCATAATCAATTTTGTCAATATTGTTGGAAGGAATCCACTACTTTCCTTACTACAGACTCTGATTGTATTGAGTTTCAACTCATGGCCACCATAATAACCCCTGCAGTAATAAACAATACTCCTACGCCGCCGATGAGGCTTAGTTTTTCGTTCAAAAACAATGCCGCAAAGACAATGGCAAATACTACACTCAGTCTGTCAACGGGTGTCACTTGTGACACTTTCCCAAATTTTAAAGCCCAAAATGAAAACAACCAAGACAAGGCTCCAGCTACACCACTTAGGATAATATAAGTAAACGCTGTTTTATTCTCATAGATTGATGAAACAAGGCCAAGTTTCCCCCGCAAAAACGCCACAATGGTAAGAAAAGCTCCCATTATAATTGCTCTTAGAGCTGTAGCAGCACTAACATCAATACCTTGAAGCCCTATTTTCCCGAAAATTGTAACCAATGAAGCGAAAACTGCCGATAGTAGCGCAAGTATCAGCCACATACATACCATCTCCTATATCTCATAAATGTTTCTTTTTACACAATTTGATGGTATTCTACATGTTACTCCCTTTTACCTTCTTCTTTATTTTTTAGCTTGAAACTATTCTTCTGTAGATGAATTCAAACACCTTCACCTTGTCTGAGCATAAATCCCATGCTATAATAGAGAAAACCTAATATTGCATCTGCATAGGTTAGGTACTATAACGTCGCTATAATAAATTAAAAATTGTAGAGGGGGAGTGGAATTTGTGAAAAAAAATCTGATTTTTGCTCAATCAGGAGGACCTACATCTGTTATTAATGCCAGCTGCTATGGTATCATAAGTGAAGCGAAAAAATACGGAATTAAAATATTTGCAGCAAAATACGGTATCGAAGGAATACTAAAAGATCATTTAATCGATATGACCGATATTGATGAAAATGATTTGAACCTATTAAAGTTTTCACCATCAGCAGCCTTCGGATCCTGCCGGTATAAATTAAAGGATGAAGACTTTGAAAAAATTTCCGAAACCTTTGATAAATATCAGATAGGCTATTTTCTCTATATTGGTGGAAACGACTCCATGGATACTGCTCACAGGTTATCGGAATATATGAAGAAAACAGGTAGAGATATTAGCGTAATAGGTGTACCAAAGACTATTGATAATGACCTTACTAACACCCACTTTTGCCCGGGTTATGGCAGTGCAGCTAAGTTTATTGCCACAAATGTTAAGGAAATGGCTTTCGATGCTGAGGTTTATGACAAGAATGCTGTTACAATTGTAGAAGTCATGGGAAGGGACAGCGGTTTTTTAGCTGCCGCCGGCGCTTTAGCAAGAGATGAAGTTATTGATTCGCCTCATCTGATATATCTGCCTGAAGTGACCTTTGAAGAAGACGCTTTTTTAAGCGATGTGGAGCGAGTTTTAAAGAAAAAAGATAAAGTATTTATTGTAGCCTCCGAAGGCCTGAAAGATAAAGACGGTAAATATGCTCATGAACATCTGCGGGAGGCTAAAGCTGACGTATTCGGCAATATACAAATGGGAGGCGTAGGCCGTTATCTGGAGCACCTGGTGAAGCAAGATATCACAAAACGGATTAAAGTTATTGAGCTGTCCATTATTCAAAGGTGTGCAGCCCATTCAGCTTCACGTGTAGACAACGAAGTCGCTGTTATGGTGGGTAAAGCCGGAGTGGATAAAATAATGAATGGTATAAATGATATTATGATTTCCATTGAGAAGACCGATAAAGGTTTTGAGCCAGGTACCGTTCCATTATCTCAGGTAGCCAATCACACTAAACCTTTCCCTAAGGAATGGATAGACAATAAAAATCGTTGGGTTACCCAAGAAGCCATAGACTACATGTTACCTCTCATTCAAGGTCAGGCAGAAGTCCCCTATGTAAACGGTCTGCCAAAATATATAAGGTTTATTTAGTGTATTTTTGGGTATGATTCCTTTTTATTCATGAGTCATTTGCTCGACACAACAGGTGGGGATGTTTCGATTGTCATGTTTTGATGACAAGTGAAACATCCCCACTCACATGTAATATTATTCAACTGGAGGCTTCAAATACTTCCTCCCCGAGCGTCAAAATAGATGGTTTTTTTAATAGACCCTCCCTGTACTATAGCTGATTTAATTTCTTGCATTCTAATTTTCTTTTACTCCGTCTACAACTATTCTGTCTGTACTTATATGTGAGTATGGGCAGGCAAAGATTATTATTAATTTTTCAGAACTTGTATTTTCCAATTGGTGGACCTGTTTTTTATTTACAGTAAAACAATCTCCCTTGCTGACCTCTGCTGGCTCCTTCCACTCCACTTCATTACCTGATTTGGGTATTCCGATGTGCATCTTTCCTTTGCCTTCGACTATCTGATAGATTTCTTTCCCCTCAGCATGATAATGAGCCCCTATTCTTTTATGGCCGTCAATTTCAGCTGCATATAGCGCAAAATGTTCATCTCCGCTCAATCTAATGCTTTTTATCCCAACAGCCTCGTCTCTTTGTGCCTTTTGTAAAGCCTTATAGATATTGGTAACTTCCATTATGTTTTACTCCCTTCTTGTGTGATTTTATTTAATTCGAGATAATTTAACATAAATCCTTTACGAAATAACGACTGCCAAAGTTTATTGAAAGAAAGGTCTGTTGCTTCCTCCCCGGGCGTCAATATCAATTACCTTTACGATTGTCCCATTCCTATGACCCCCCAAGAAAGCTTGTCATGTTTGCCAGTACAGGCATGATTCGGGATGACTTTAAACTTATCCTCCACTTTAAAACTAGTATTCCCTTCAATTTTTATTTTTGCCACCTTTTCGGAAAGATCTGTAACGATTCGGCTATTTATTATATATAATAAAACATCGAGCAAAATATGATATTATATAAAAGAAAGCCGATGAAAGAACGCCATTGGTTTCACCCTTGAAGCGAGGAGGTAAAATAATGTCGGAAATAACGAAGAAGGCTTTGGCAGCATCCTTTATGAAACTTCTCAACCAGACTACTCTTGATAAAATCACAATTAAAGATATTGTTGATGAGTGCGGTGTTAATCGTAACACTTTCTATTATCATTTTCAAGATGTTTATGATTTAATGGATTGGATTTTCATAATAGAAGCAAAACAGGTAATAGATGAGAACAAAACATACGATAATTGGCAGCAAGGCTTCTTACAGTCAGCAAACTATTTGTTGGAAAACAAGAAGTTAATTTTTCATGCTTATAACTCGTTAAGCCGTGAACAACTGGAACGGTACTTATATAACATTACCGATAATATAATGCTTAACTTCGTAAATGAGAAGGCAAAGGATTTAAATGTATCTGAAGAAGACAGAAAATTCCTTGCCGATTTTTATAAATATGCTTTAGTAGGATTGGTATTGGAGTGGATTCGTACCGGCATGAAAGAAGATCCTAAAATCGCGATTGATAAAATGGGTAAGATATGTGACGGTCATATCAGAAATGCATTGCTAAATTGCCAAATTAAACCCCAGATTTAGACAAACTGCATTAAATGACTGAATTTCAGTCAATAAAGGCGTGATGTGCAAAAATTGTACATCACGCCTTTATTGTCTGTGGCAAAAAAGCATATGAAAACCTACAATGTTTATAGCATAAGGTTTGTTTCATGCTATATAATCCAAAGTTAAAAGAAAGGAATGTGGCAGTATAATGAATGTTACCGATAAAATCAAAAGTTACGGTCTCAGAAAAGTATATGACTATCTTGACAAAGACCCTGATAACAATATTCCAAAATTAATGAACTGGGTAGACAAATTCGACAGAAACAACAACTTTGAAGTACAAAGAAATGTAGTCAGACAAGTTATCGAAAATCCTGACAGTAATTGGTATAGGCTGATTAAGAGCCTTTGGACGGATATTGACAGCGGTGTCCGGCGGACAATATTTGAAAATATGATTCTGAATGCCGGTCTCATTGGCTGGCCAAAGCAGGAAGAATATCGTAAAAAATACAATTGCAATATTCCGTGGACTATCTTAATGGATCCAACTTCTGCCTGCAATTTGAAGTGTAAAGGATGTTGGGCAGCGGAATATGGCAGCAAATTAAATATGGACTATGAAACCCTGGATAGTATAATTTGTCAAGGGAAAGAACTGGGCATATATTTCTTCATCTATTCAGGCGGCGAGCCGCTGGTCAGAAAAAAAGACATTATTTCTCTATGCGAAAAGCATTCTGATTGTGTATTTCTTTCATTCACAAATGCTACCTTGATTGATGAGGCGTTTGCCGATGAAATGCTGCGTGTTAAAAACTTTATCCCGGCGATCAGCGTAGAAGGTTTTGAAGAAGAAACCGATTTTCGCCGTGGAAAAGGTACATTTGCAGCCGTTATGAATGCCATGAAAATCCTTAAGGCGAAGAAGCTTCTCTTTGGAGTTTCTTGCTGCTATACAAGCAAAAATGCGGATGTAATTGGAAGCGAAGAATATTTTGACAAAATGATAGAATGGGGTGCTAAATTCACATGGCTCTTCACCTACATGCCGGTTGGAGTTGACGCCGTTCCTGAATTGTTGGCTACGGCTGAACAACGTGAATTTATGTATCACCAAATCCGCAAATTCAGGCAGGAAAAACCGATTTTTACTCTTGACTTCTGGAATGACGGAGAATATGTGGGTGGATGTATTGCCGGCGGCAGAAGGTATCTGCATATCAATGCCAACGGTGATATTGAACCGTGTGCATTTATCCACTACTCCGATTCAAACATAAAAGAAAAGACACTGCTGGAATCCTTCAAGTCTCCACTGTTTATGGGCTACAAAGAAAATCAGCCCTTTAATGGAAATATGCTGCGCCCCTGCCCGGTACTGGATAATCCGGGAAAGCTGAGTAAAATTGTAGACGACTCCGGCGCTTGTTCTACTGATTTGATGCACCCTGAGGATGTACACAAGTTGTCTGATAAATGTGTGACCACGGCAGAAAATTGGGCACCGGTCGCAGACAAACTATGGGGATGCCATAATGGATGCGCTGACAGTAAAAAGAAATGCAGCGAGAAG
>DUNY01000421.1 GCA_012839145.1 Thermoanaerobacterales bacterium | reverse complement strand
GGTCCTGCGCAATGAAAACTTTCGAACCCCGTCAGGTCCGGGAGGAAGCAGCGGTAAGGAAGCCCTTTCATGTGCCGCGGGGGAGCCTGGTCGGAGCTAACTATCACTGTAACGCTCGGAGGGATAGATCGACGGAGGGTGCACGGCATATAGATTTCAGCCGCCGACAGTATCGGCGGCTTTTTAAGATAAAATTAATAGATGACTTACATATTTAGGAGAGATCTTTATGTCTTATGTGGCCCTTTATCGAAAATACCGTCCCCAAAACTTTGACGAGATAGTCGGTCAAAAGGCCATTGTTACAACCCTAAAAAATCAATTATCTAGCGGTAAAGTCGGTCACGCCTATCTTTTCTGCGGTATGAGAGGAACTGGCAAAACCAGCACTGCCCGGGTTTTTGCCAAGGCTCTGAATTGCGAAAAGGGTCCTACTGAAAATCCGTGTAGCGAATGTGCATCCTGTAGAGCCATAAGTAGCGGTAGCATGATGGATGTTATAGAGATGGATGCAGCATCAAACAGAGGTATTGATGATGTTCGTGACCTTAGGGAGAAGGTAAACTTTGCTCCTTCAGAAGGCAGATACAAAATATATATTATCGATGAAGTCCACATGCTCACTACTGAAGCCTTCAATGCACTGTTGAAAACCCTTGAGGAACCGCCGGGATACGTGGTATTTATCCTGGCCACAACCGAACCAAACAAACTTCCGCCAACAATTCTATCAAGGTGTATGAGATTTGATTTTACTCGGATTAGCACGACTGACATTGCTGGTCGGTTGAGAAAAGTAGTGAATGATTTGGGCGTAGATGCAGAGGATAAGGCATTAATTCAAATTGCCGGTCATTCCCAAGGGTCAGCCAGGGACGCCTTAGGTCTACTCGATAAGGCCATAGCTTTTGGAAAAGAAAAACTGAGTTATGAAGATGTGCTGACACTGTTGGGAGCCGTAAGCCAAAAAGTATTTTACGATGTTTCCACGGCAGTTATGAAGGGCAACAGCACTGCCGTCCTTGATGTGGTCGATCAGCTGGCAAAACAGGGTAAAGACCTCTTCAGATTCATGGATGATCTTTTAGAGCATTTCAGGAATTTGCTTATGACTTGTATCAATGCGGACAGGAATCTTATCGATGTCATTGACGAAGAATATGTAAAACTCCAGGAGATTTCAAAAGGATATACCAAGGAAAAACTCTTGTCGATTATAAATATCCTAAAAGATGCTGCAAACGATGTGAAATGGTCTTCCCAACCACGGATTATAGTGGAAGCGGCTTTGGTAAAACTTACTCTTCCAGCCCTGTGGGAAAGGGAAGAAGGGTATATTGCAAGGCTACAGCAGCTGGAACAGCAGGTGGCAGATTTACAGGAACAACTTAAAAACATGCCAAGTAATGGCATTGGTCCTGTTGAAAATCAACCTATATCACAACTGCTCGATTCTATCCCCACCCAAGATGTCCTACACATGGATCCTGCAGGCAGTCACAGCTCTCCCTTACCTGAGACGATAAAAAAGCCGAAGAAAAAAAGCAAATCCGTTGAATCCCACAAACAGAAAGCCGATGATTCGGAAGCATTAGCGAGCATTCAAAAGGCTTGGCCGAAGGTGATGGATAGTCTAAGTGCCAAAGGGAAGATGACCCTGCTTTCATTTGTCAAGGCAGGAGGCATAAGACCAGTTAAAATCGAAAAGAATAAATTGTATCTTTTAAATAACGGTGATTCGGTCTACGAAGAAAAAATACTAGCCGAGAGACATACTATAGAAGCGATTGTAAAACAAACCACAGACTTGGATGTAACACTGAAAGGTTTTACTACAGAGGCATGTGCTGCTTCTTCTGATCAAAACGGCAAGTCATCAGATAATAAAGATTTTGGAGGAAATGCCGATACCAACCCAAATGGCTCTACAAACAAAGGTGAACAAATATCCGACGAAGAGTACGGTCAAAAAGTTATTGAGTTTTTCGGCGAAGATATTGTTACCTTTATAGATTAATTAAAAAACCAAGGAGGCGGAAGTATTGAAAAATATGGGAAATATGAATAAACTCATGAAACAGGTTCAAAAAATGCAGAAAGATATGGTGAAACTTCAAGAGGAACTTCAGGAAAAAACAGTTGAAGCCACTGCCGGCGGTGGAGTGGTAAAAGTGGTAGCCAGCGGCAAAAAACAGCTTGTAAGTATCGAAATTGACCCGGAAGCTGTAGACCCGGAAGATGTAGAAATGCTGCAGGATCTCGTATTGGCAGCAGCTAATGAAGCTCTACAGAAGGCTGAAGACATGGTGGCCGATGAAATGGGTAAACTCACCGGCGGACTCAATATGCCGGGTCTTTTTTAGGCGGGGATTACATGGCTTATTATGCGCAACCGCTGGACCGCCTTATTGAAGAACTTTCCCGACTACCGGGTATAGGACCTAAAACGGCTCAGCGCCTGGCTTTTTACATTCTTAAAATGTCTAGAGACCGCGTGGAAAGTCTTGCCGATGCCATTTTGCAGGCTAAGGAATCCATTACCTACTGTTCCATTTGCGGCAACTTCACAGATGTGGATCCGTGCAGTATTTGTCAAACGCCCTATCGAGACAGAAACATCATTATGGTAGTGGAAGAACCTAAGGATATAGTGGCCATTGAAAAGACCAGGGATTATAAAGGGCTTTACCATGTACTTCACGGAGCCATATCTCCACTGGAAGGTATAGGTCCTGATGATATTAAAATCAGAGAGCTGCTGGGAAGGATAACACCGGAAGTAAAAGAGGTCATCCTTGCCACAAATCCCAATGTAGAGGGAGAAGCTACAGCCATGTATATGGCAAAACTGCTAAAACACCTGGACGTAAAGGTTACCCGTATCGCTCACGGTATACCTATGGGCGGAGACCTGGAATACGCCGATGAAGTAACCTTGACCAAAGCCCTAGAAGGCCGGCGGGAGATGTAGGGATTTGTACAGATGTGTATAACCAAAATAAAGTCTTGTCATGTTTATTAGGGAACAAGGCTCAAGAATCAAGGAATAAGGATATTTTTAAGAAGGATTTAGAGACAATCACAATAGACTAAAACCATTGATAGTAAAGATTTAAGAGGGAAAACGGATTATGATAAGAATAGTCCTTTTCC
>DUNY01000311.1 GCA_012839145.1 Thermoanaerobacterales bacterium | reverse complement strand
ATCTATTAAATTACAATGAATTAAGCGGAAAACACGATATTTCTTATCAAATTAAACGCAAAACTTTTATATTACATAAAATCCAGGAGTATCTGGTCAATAGCAGCATAATTATCCTAGACGGTTTTGTCAATTTTCGTTTAAAAGAGTATATGGAACAACTACAAGAAACAGTGGATGTAGCTATTGATGAATACCTCATGGATAAAGAATACCGGGAATTTATAAAGCTATTACGTCACTTTGTTGACCTACAAGAATCAAAAAGAGATTTAGTCAATGTAGTTTTTCACAATACTGAAATAATATTAATGGATGAAAACTCCAAATTCATTGAAAAAGACTCAAGTTTAGATTTGATTGCTAAGGACAATCCAGAAGTAAACATGGATGATATAATTGTCAGTACTTTGATAAATATAGCACCTAAAAAAATTACCATTCATGGTTTTACCGGAAAGGAGAAGAGAGAAGTCGTTAATGCTCTCTATAATATTTTCGAAGGTCGGATAAGATTTTGCCATAACTGTGATATTTGTCGAAAATCAAAACCCTTCACGAAAAAATAAGGGCTAAAAGCCCTTTTTTTTTCACCACAAGTATGCTATCATCAAAAATGGTGATGGCGTTATGCATTCGTACATTCAGTTAACATTGATGCCTTTGATCGGAGCACTGATCGGATGGGGAACCAATCTTTTTGCCATAAAGTTAATCTTTCGACCTCTTAATCCTGTTAAAATACCATTTTTGGGGATTGAAATACAAGGGTTAATTCCCAAACGTCGACTTGATATTTCTCGAAATATTGGAGAGGCTTTAGAACCACGAGATTATTTCCCCGGAAGAGATTATAGAGAATTTAACTTCTGAAAAAGCCAAAGTTGAACTTATAAAATACATAAGGGATATGGTGGTGGCAAGGGTTGGTGAAAAGCTTCCGGGATTCATTCCTTCTGGCTTCCGAGGTTCTATAGCAAACTATCTTGGTGATATAATTGATCGCAATGGAAATGAGATTTTTGATGAAATGAAAACTACACTTGCCAGGAAAGCCAAAGAAGAATTGCGACTAAAGGAACTGGTGGAAGATAAAATCAACTCCTTCGATCTGGAACAGTTGGAAGATTTGATTATCAGACTCTCAAAGCAAGAATTAAAACAAATAGAAGTCTTGGGTGGTGTAATAGGATTTTTTGTGGGTATTGTACAAGCTGTAATTTCCTATTACCTTTTTTGAGCTACGAACCAGTTATGCTTAATGGGTTACGCACAGTCAGGCAATGCAGCGGAAGTGAGCGTCGATGCTCCATCTTTCAAAGAAGTATGTACATAAACATTTATGAATCTGAAAGTAAGCAGAAAATAACCGCAAGGTTATGCCTGCTTGGATGAAGAAGAAAAAATATGTGAGTGTCGGGCATGCTCTTGACAGGAGCAATCATAAGATTTATAATAAATAAAATTATTATTATCAAAACTATGATGAGAAGAGTAAGCTTATGTTTTCTCTTCAGAGAGGGGCCGGAAGCTGAAAGGTCCTGGGGAAACTAAGCCGAAGACCGCCTCGGAGTTTGTTAGGCTTGCAGCCTTAAAGCTAATGAGTTCAAATTAGGGTGGAACCGCGGGAAAAACCTCTCGTCCCTTAGGGATGAGAGGTTTTAGAATTTATAATAAGGGCTTAATGCTATATTTTATATTTAAAAAACAAAGGAAGGGATCTTATGGATCAGATAAAGGTTACTTTAAAAGGTGGAGTTGAAAAAACATATACCAAAGGTGTTACTTTGATTGAAATCGCCGGAGATATAAGCAGGAAGCTTAGCAAAGAGGCCGTAGCCGCCAAAGTTGACGGAGTTATCAAAGATATAGGCTCGAAACTATATGATGACTGCCAAGTTGAAATACTGACATTTGACGATGAAGAAGGGCGCAAAGTATTTTGGCATAGCACATCTCATGTTATGGCCCAGGCAGTGAAACGACTATTCCCGGAAGTAAAGCTTGCTATTGGACCTGCTATCGATGAAGGCTTCTATTATGATTTTGATAGGGAGGAAAGCTTCTCCACATCGGAACTTGAAAAAATAGAGAAGGAAATGGCAAGAATAATCGCCGAAGATTATGCCTTTTGCCGTGAAGATGTGCCAAGGAAAGAAGCATTAGATGATTTACAAAAACATGATGAGCCTTATAAAGTAGAGTTGGTACAAGACCTGCCTGAGGATGCACATATAAGTTTTTATAGGCAGGGAGAGTTTATGGACCTTTGTGCAGGACCTCATATTCCATCAACAGGTAGAATAAAAGCCTTTAAACTGACAAGCCTTGCAGGGGCTTACTGGAGAGGCGACGAGCATAACAAGATGCTCCAGAGAATCTACGGCATTTCATTTCCTAAAAAACCCATGCTTGATGAATATATGACACGAATGGAAGAGGCAAAAAAACGGGACCATCGCAAGCTAGGTAAAGAACTAGATTTATTCAGCATCCATGAAGAAGGCCCCGGCTTTCCGTTTTTTCACCCAAAAGGTATGGTGCTGTGGAATTTACTGACGGATTTTTGGCGCAAGGAGCATCAAAAAAGAGGTTATCAAGAGATAAAAACACCTATCATATTAAACGAAGAACTCTGGCGAAGGTCAGGTCACTGGGAACACTACAAGGAAAACATGTATTTTACAAAAATCGATGAAATGGATTATGCTGTAAAACCTATGAACTGTCCCGGAGGCATACTCATGTATAAAACAGACTCCCACAGTTACAGGGATCTGCCAATAAGGCTAGGAGAGCTAGGGATTGTCCATCGACATGAGCTGTCAGGAGTTTTACACGGTCTTATGAGAGTGCGATGTTTCACCCAGGATGATGCCCACATCTTTATGATGCCTTCTCAAATTGAAGATGAGATAATAGGCGTAATAGATCTAGTAGATTATTTCTATAAAATATTTGGCTTTGAGTACAATGTGGAACTTTCCACAAGGCCGGAGGATTCCATGGGTTCCGATGAGTTGTGGGAGCAAGCTACAAGTGCCTTGCAAAAGGCTCTGGAGAAAAAAGGCATGCCATATAAAATAAATGAAGGTGATGGTGCATTTTACGGTCCGAAGATAGACTTTCACTTAAAAGACAGCTTGGGACGGACCTGGCAGTGTGGTACTATTCAACTGGATTTTCAAATGCCTGAGCGCTTTGACCTGACATATATTGGAGCTGATGGTGAAAAGCATCGTCCGGTTATGATTCATCGTGTCATCTTCGGTAGTATAGAACGTTTTATTGGGATACTTATTGAGCATTTTGCAGGGGCATTCCCTGTTTGGCTTGCTCCTGTTCAGGCAAGGGTTCTTCCCATTAGTGAAAAGCACATGGATTATGCATGTAAAGTGAAAAAGCGTTTAGAGGACGCAGGCATTCGAGTGGAACTTGATGAAAGAAATGAAAAAATTGGGTATAAGATACGAGAAGCACAAATGCAAAAACTTCCCTATATGCTTATTGTAGGCGACAAGGAAGCTGGTGACAACACTGTCTCAGTGAGAGTCAGGGAAAAAGGTGATGTAGGTCAAAAATCCATTGAAGAATTTATAGAAGATATTAAGTCATTAACCTCAAAATTTAATTGACAGTAAAGGTTAATGTGTGATATATTTACTGATGTAATCAAATAATCTTTTAAGTAGAAGACTCACTTCTCACCTTATGGCCAAGGCTTATAAGGTTAAATACCCCGTTGATGCTAAAGGGACGAGTGATTCTTCTCGTCCCTTTTTATTTTTAATATTTTTGGAGGTGAACAGTATTAGCAAAGACAGAGACATACAGGTTAATCATGAGATTAGAGCCAGAGAGGTAAGATTGATAGGTCCTGATGGCAAACAACTGGGAATCATGTCATTGAAGGACGCACTACGGCATGCCCAGGATGCCCAATTGGATCTAGTTAGGGTCGCTTCTGATGCAAAACCACCTGTATGCAAAGTAATGGATTTTGGGAAGTTCAAATATGAGCAGAGTAAACGAGAAAAAGAGGCTCGCAAGAAACAGAAAGTAATCAACATAAAAGAGATTAGAATGAACCCAACTATTGATGAACATGATTTTCAAGTTAGATTAAAAAACACCTTAAGATTTTTGAAAGATGGTGACAAGGTAAAAGTTAGCATCAGATTTCGCGGTAGACAAATGGCGCATACAAAGTTAGGTGAACAGGTTTTAAACAAGATGGCGGAAAGCATAAAGGAAGTGGGTGTAGTTGAGAAAAAGCCCAAAATGGAAGGTAGAAATATGATTATGGTTCTTTCGCCAAAACAAACCACAACCAAGGAGTGAAATTAATGCCAAAGATGAAAACTCATAGAGGCGCTGCAAAAAGATTTAAAGTTACCAAGACAGGGAAAATAAAAAGGGCAAAAGCCTATAAAAGCCATATACTGACCAAAAAAACTTCTAAGAGAAAGAGACACTTAAGAAAACCCGGTATTTTAAGTAAAGCTGATCATAAGAGAATAAAACAGGTAATACCTTATATGTAATGCTAAAGGAGGATACTTATGGCACGCGTTAAAAGAGGAGTTACTGCTCGTAAGAGACATAAAAAGATTATTAAACTTGCAAAAGGATATAGAGGACCGCAAAGTAAATTATATAGACCTGCTAATCAGGCGGTTTTAAAAGCACTGTCTCATTCCTACAGAGGTAGAAAGCTAAAAAAGAGAGACTTCAGGAAGCTATGGATTGCCAGAATAAATGCGGCTGCCAGATCCAACGGAATGTCTTAAAGCAAGTTTATCAACGGCCTTAAAAAAGCCGGTGTACAGATAAATCGCAAAATGCTGTCTGAAATGGCGATAAATGATGCCAGCGGATTCACACAATTGATAGATATTGCCAGAGCAAACAACTAATAAAAAAAGCGGCTTCGGTCGCTTTTTTGGACTTTTCGGGGGCGGTCAAGATTAAACTGCTGCACATGGGATCTAAAAAGTTAAAACCTACTCAAATACTGGCCTTTGGCTTTGCCTTTTTGATACTAGTGGGAGGGATTCTTTTAAACCTACCGGCAGCCTCAAAAAACGGTCATAGTATTGGTTTGTTAAATGCTCTTTTTACTGCAACGTCTGCAGTATGTGTTACGGGTCTGGTGGTAGCCGACACTTTTACACAGTTCTCAATCTTTGGCCAGATAGTTATAATGGTTTTAATTCAGATGGGCGGCTTAGGAATTATGACTATGGCTACTTTGGTTTTCTTATTACTAGGGAAAAAAATAACCTTACGAGAGCGCCTTGTAATGCAGGAAGCCCTAAATCAATTGACATTATCAGGTTTGGTGAAACTGACCCGGCATATATTGCTCACAACCATTGCTTTTGAAGGGGTAGGGGCTATCCTCCTGTCTATACGATTTACGCAGTTTTACGGTCTTGGCCGAGGCTTGTATTACGGTTTATTTCACGCAGTTTCAGCATTTAACAATGCGGGATTCGATCTTTTAGGTGGATTTCGAAGCCTCACATCTTTTGTTGAAGACCCCATAATAAATATCGTAATAATGAGCCTTATTGTATTTGGTGGTCTTGGATTTTCAGTTATTTATGATATTTTGTCTACGAAAGATTTTAGGCGCCTATCATTGCATTCTAAAGTTGTCATTATCATGACTTCAATCTTGCTTTTTTCAGGAATTAT
>DUNY01000281.1 GCA_012839145.1 Thermoanaerobacterales bacterium | reverse complement strand
GGACTCATAAAGTCCATATCCGCCACCCATAAGGGCAACAGATCTTCTCGCCCGAACATTTTGCCAAGTTCATCCCATTTTGAAGAATAATTGTTACTGCGGTCTATAACCTTATCAAAATCGTAATCTGGCATTAATATCTCACCTCGTTTTACTATGTAAAGCCGGGGACGGGGTTATTGCTTTTTCGGGAAAGCCACAGCACCGTCAAGCATGTGAAAACCCGCCAATTCATGCTTTGTGTCACTCTGAACGCAGTTAAGAGTCTTAGATCCTTCGCTTCGCTCAGGATGACAATGTTGACCATCTTTAATACTGTGACAGTTTTTATACAGTCTGCCGTCCCCTTGCTTTCCCTACATTCCTCCATAGAGATTTCTTCTTATTTGCTCAAATTCCTGCTTTATATCTTTAACTTGTCTCCAGTTGCTAAATAATTTATAAGCAGAGTAAGCTAAAATTTTACTTGCCAAAATCATATTATCAAGTGCCCGCTCAGAACCTGAGGCCGCTACCATTTCTTCAGTATGAAGATTGACCCCTTCAGGAGCTGCGGCAAAAAACAGATTCATCGTAGGACAATTTACCCCTACTTCACCCAAATCCGTAGACGCATAGGCAGTCCATGGTTTTATTTTATTTTTCTCCACTCCGAACCCTTTTATGTTTTCCGTTACAAAGTCCGATAGGGTAGGAACTATTATGGGAGCATTTACGCCATAGCCCCATTCATAGTCAGCTTTGGCTCCTGTCATCAGACATGCCCCTTTAATAATATTGGTCACCTTTTCCTTGAGCTCGTCCACATAAACCAGGTCAAAGGCCCGCACACCGAACTCCACCTGGGAATAATCCGGCACAATATTACACATCCTACCGCCGTTTACTATTCTTCCATGCATACGAGTATCGGACCTTACAAATTCTCGAAGGGCATCCACTCCGTTAAAAAACAGGCATGCCGCTTTAAGAGCACTTATACCCTTTTCAGGAGCCGAAGCCGCATGAGAAGCAACACCGTGAAAATCCACATAGAGTTTCCTGAATGCCAGCCAATTGGCTTTAGTATCCCACCGATCCCCAGGGTGATTGGCTAGCACTATATCTATATCTTTAAAATGGCCTGCATGGACCATTTCTGTTTTATTCCCTTTCAGTCCGTTTTCCTCTGCCGGTGTTCCATACACTACCAATGTACCCGGTAAATCTTTCATTATGCCGCCAAGTCCGAGAGCCGCGCTTAAACCGGCGGCACATATGAGATTATGACCACATCCGTGTCCTATGGGCAGAGCATCATATTCCAGCAAGATAGCTATATTTGAACCTTCTTCTTTGCCTTTAAAAATGGCTTTAAAGGCTGTTTTCAAAAATATCTCTTCATTATTCACCGGCCTTAATGCTTCTAGACCTCGTTCCACTTTAAACCCGTTTTTTTCAAGTTCATCACAAAGTATTTTAGCCGCTTTATATTCCGTACTGGCTGTTTCAGGGTGAGAATGAATATACAAGCTCAAATCTTTTATTCTGTCTGCATTTTTATCTATTTGCTCAATCATTTTTTGGGCTGTGGTATCTAAATCCATAAAAACACCTCCATCAAGCTGGTTGATTCTCGTATGAAAAGCTCCGGTGAAGATGACGGCACCTTTACTTAAGCATGACATGTTAGTGTTCGGAACGGTTTAATGACAACGTTTAAAAGAGTTTTTACACGAAATCCTGATTTAGATACTTCATTATAACAGCAGACATGATAGCCACACCTATTTCCAGTGAATCTTCATCTATATTAAATTGAGAACTGTGCAAAGGATGACATGAATCTTTTTCCTCGTTGCCTGTGCCTAAAAACATAAAGGCACCTGGAACTTCTTGTAAATAATAAGCAAAATCTTCTACAATAGTCCTGGGTTTTTCCAGTTCCTTTATATTCTCTTCTCCGATAATATCCTTGGCAGTTTCCTTTAGAAACTCTACCATTTTTTTGTCATTACACAAACTGTCATAACTTTTTTCCCGGGTAAATTCAAAAGAGCCGCCAAAGGCTTCTGTCACACCCTTTAGTACCTTATAAATATCCTCAATGGCCTTTTCCCGGACTTCGGGCTTAAAAGTTCTTAATATGCCTCGGATAACTACTTCTTCCGCAATGGAATTGGGCTGCTCTCCGCCATGTATTGTGCCAAAGCTTAAAACTCCAGATTCCAACGGGCTCTTCATGCGGCTCATTACTGCCTGCATTGCAACCAGAGCCTGGCCGGCAATGACAACGGCATCTATTCCTTGATGGGGGGAAGCCCCGTGAGTGCTTTTCCCATTTATTTTGATAATCAGTCTATCTGAAGATGCCATGGTTTCACCATATGATATGCCGATTTCACCGGTCTTGTACCCGGGATCCATGTGAAGCCCAAAAATCGCATCGACTTTGGGGTTTTCCAACACACCATCCCTTATCATGGGTACCGCTCCGCCCACATATTCTTCTGCTGGCTGAAATATGAGTTTTACATTTCCCTTCATCTGATCCTTCTGTTTTGACAAATATGCTGCCACACCTAAAGCCATGGCCATATGAGCATCATGGCCGCAGGCGTGCATGACCCCTTGTTTTTTGGAGCGATAAGGAACATCATTTTTCTCTTCTACAGCCAAAGCATCCATGTCAGCCCGAATAGCCACGGTTTTGCCCGGATATTTACCTTCAATCAAACCTACAACACCCGGAAGGGATTCACCTTGAATTGTAACAGTTTTTTTATCATTGTTTGTATAAATCTCCTTAACTATCTCCTGGGGCTGGGTCCCCTGCTTTACGACCTTTACCCCCATCTTTTCAAGCTCACTAACAATAAAATTGGCAGTTTCATACTCCTTGTTGCTCACTTCTGGATACATATGAAAACGCCTTCTATACTCGACAATCTCGTCCCTTAATGCTTTTATTTCTTTTGATAGACCCATATTACGCACCTCAAATCTCTCAAAGTATGATAATTGGAAAAAAGGCGCATGTATTTACTAACTTTCTTGCCTGTTTACATGCGCCTTTGATCTAAATGTTTTCTACATAAGCCCTGGGTAACCGGGTCCGAAGGGAATCCCGAGAAACATCCATATTACCAAAAATGCAATCCATACTACACCAAACCATAAAGTATAAGGCAACATATAAGAAACAACTGTTCCGAATTTTGCCCTCTTATCATATTCCTGCGCATATCCCAAAATAATTGCCATATAAGCAAACATGGGTGAAATATTGTTGGTCAAGCTGTCCCCTATCCGATAAGCCGATTGGGTAGCTGCCGGGTTCACTCCAGCCATCATCAACATGGGAACGAAAATAGTGGAAAGAATTGCCCATTTTGCATTGGCACTTCCGATAAACAAGTTGATAAATGCCACAAGAAGCACAAATATTGCCAGCAGCCAAGCCCCTTGTAATCCTGAACTGTTTAAGAAGTTCCCACCGGATATAGCTACAATCAATCCTATATTACTGTCTCTAAAAATAGCCAGAAATTGTGCAGCGAAGAACGAAATTACGAAAAAGCTTGCCA
Organism: Thermoanaerobacterales bacterium; assembly: GCA_012839145.1. GTDB lineage: Bacteria > Bacillota > Thermosediminibacteria > Thermosediminibacterales > Tepidanaerobacteraceae > DUNY01. Next base: position 8,944 of record DUNY01000281.1, on the reverse strand, counting down.
AAGTTTTTATTTCACTTGTCATCATACCTATAGTATCATTAAAATTCTTCACTGTTCCAAGGGTTTTACCATACACATAACCTGGTATATAGAATAGGAAGAAAATCAGACCGACGATAGATTTCAGTAAAGCACCGGTTACCACCGTGCCCCCCTCAGGAGCCGCAAAGGGCATACCGGGAAAAGTCATCAATACTACAACTGCTAAAAAAACTAAGACAGATATTCCGGCATTTTTTAAACCTTTAAGTTCCATCTCCGTCGGAACGGGGTTGAAATCTTCGTCCATTTGTGCATTATTCTGTTGTCTTCCAAGTCCCACTTTATCAAGCCTTGGTTCCACATATTTTAGATGCAACCATGTTCCCATGGGAGCTAAGAACAAAGTAGAGGCAAGCAAGAAATAGTAGCCCATTGCCGGTGAAGTAATAAAATCCGGATCTATTAATTTTGCAGCTGCTTCGGTCATCCCTGCCAATGAAGCATCAGCAGCACCGACTACAAGGTTGGCACCAAAACCGCAGCAAACACTGGCATAAGCCGCAAATAGTCCTGCCAATGGATTTCTGCCGGTATTTTTAAAAAGTATTGCAACCAAAGGCGGATAAATGACAAAGGCCGCATCACCAACTAAGTTACCACAAATACCTATTAAAAATACTACAAAAGTAGTTATGGTTTTACTTTTAAATAATCCTGCCAATTTTAAAGTGCTGCTTAAAAATCCACTCCGGTTTGCAACACCCAAGCCTAAAGTTCCTACAAACACTGTGGCCAGAGGTGGAAAAGCTACAAATTCCTTGTGCATATTCATCAAAAATTTGGCTATTCCTTGACTGGTAAGAATGTTTACAACTTGGACTTCTTCCTGTGTAGTCGGATTGATAGCACTTACACCCATATAACTTAAAATCATAGAAAAAATAGCAGCGATAATTGATAACAACAGAAACAGATATACAGGATTCGGAATCTTGTTTCCGACTCGCTCAATCCAGCCGAAAAACCCTCGTTTTTCTTCAACATCTTTTACCGGCATAACAACATCTCCTTCTCATTTAAAAGTATGGAAATGATCGACGTTTTTAATTCTACCCTCCTCTCTCCATTAATCAACTTTACAATTTTTCGGCTTATGCTGTTAGTAGTTATTTTTGCCTCTTGCTTTTTTTTACATCCTGTTTGTGATTACATCAACGGCGTTTTTAAAAACAGCATAATCCATTTGTTTAAGGTTTTCTATGGTATAAGAGCCAACATGGGGCGTATATACCAAATTAACCAAATTGCTTTCTATTAAAGGATCTTTTACTGCAGGCTCTATAGAATAAACATCTACAGCTGCACCGGCTATTTCCCTTTTCTTTAACACTTCCAAAAGCACTTCCTGATTTATAAGATCGGCTCTTGCCGTATTTATTAGATATGCCGTATTTTTCATAAGCTCAAACTGATCAGAGTCGATAATGTGATACGTCTCTTTTGTCAAAGGCATGTGAAGTGAAATAAAGTCACTTTCTTTTAACAATAGGTTTAAATCCACCATTTTAATACCATTTTCCCTCACTGAATCGTCAACATATGGATCATATGACAGAACCTTCATTTTAAAGCCTGAAGCCCTTCTGGCCAAAGCCTTCCCTATCCTGCCAAGGCCTACAATCCCCAAGGTCTTACCCCAAACATCATTACCTACCTCTCTGAGCCAATTTTTTTCCCTTAAAGCTCTGTCCATCCTGGCAATTTTACGAGCTAAGCATAGCATCAATCCAAAAGCCAAATCCGCTACAGTCTCATAATCATACAAATCCTTTGTGGTCCTTACCTGTACACCGTACTTTCGGGCCACTTTCACATCAATATTCTCAGTACCGACTCCGTGCCTTGATACCACTTTTAAGTCCCTACAATTTTCGAAAACCGTATCGTTTACCTCATCTGAGCTGGAATAAACTATTATTCCTTCAATTTTGTTTTTTGAACAAACCGAACAAATATCTTCAGCACTCATGGCCTCTTGTTTTTCATTAAATATCGCCTGAATTCGGTTTGTTTTCAATAATTGTTCTATTGCTTCCCAGTTGTTATTTTTAAGATCTTTCGATGTTACCAGAATATTTTTCATCTAACTCCCTCACTCATGCTATATATGTTTAAATGTTTTCAATTTTATTTTTACGCAAGATATATGCCACAGTTTTAAAAAGTTTGATAAGGATTTTCAATAGATAGCAAAAACCTTGTTCTATTGGCTTTCATATTTTTATGGCAATTTTATCCTGAACCTTTTATTGCTATTTTTTGTTAAATTGTCTTACCAAAAAATACAACCTGGTTTTCACCAGGTTATGAAGGTTTTTTGCAAAACTTGTCGAATATTCATATATGACTAATAAACGAAACCGGAGGGCAAATAAATTGAAGGGTTCTTTGACCACCATTTCTTACAACATCAAAGCACGTGATGAAGCTTATGCACAACTTAATGACCTTTTTGGCAGTGAAATAAAAATCAGAAGTTTGTGTACCACTGATTTAAATTACGAAGCTATGATAGATGATGATCTTATACTGATAACAGCTCCCGTTGTCAAAGACATGATATTGCCTTATATTAAGAAAGGTTGTAAATACATTATTGCTACTAGAAATATTAATACGAAAAACCTCAAACTACTTTTTGACATACCTGATAATACCGATGTCCTAGTTATAAACAACTTGTGGGAAAACACCGTGGAAGTTGTTGAAGAACTAGAACTAATCGGCATCAATCATTTAAATTTTCATCCTTATAATCCTCAGGTTCCCTTTAAAGATATGAATTTCAACTATGCCATTACTATAGGCGAACCCCAGTTGGTGCCTAAAACAATACCAAATGTTATAGACTTGGGCACCCGTCTGATAAGCGTTAAAACCATAGTTCAAATACTTTTGCATTTCAATTTGAGTAAATCCTTTGACTCCATTGTCAGCTCCCGTTATATACGTGACTTGGTCAGACTTTCCACGGAATTGAACAGTCTTGCCCGCAAAAATGAAATGCTGTTAATATTGATGGAAAAAATTATATCTGAATTCGGTGACGGTATCATCGTAACCGATATGAATCAACAAATACTTTTTCACAACTGTCTGGCACAAGAAATACTGGGCATCGATACCGGTATGAAAGGCTTAAAACTGGAACAGGTAATGCCTTGGTTTGATGAGTTTCAGACCTCCGGGTTTAAAGCTGTTAATCGACGGGAGATCTATATCACCAATTCTGAAATGCATGTTCAGGGTGGATACAATAATCGGTTGATAACTCTAAAAGAAATGAACCGTATCAAAGACATAGATGAAGAGTACAGAAAACACCAAAAACACAAAGGTCATATCGCAAAATACACCTTTACCGATATAAAATACAAGAGCCTTACCATAGATGACTTGATCAAAAAAGCTGCAAAAATCGCAAAAACCAACTCTGCCATACTGATAATAGGTGAGAGTGGAACTGGTAAAGAGCTTATAGCCCAATCCATACACAATGCATCCGACCGCAAAAATAATCCTTTTATCGCCATTAACTGTGCGGCCTTAAGTGAAAGTCTCTTGGAAAGCGAGCTTTTCGGATATGAAGAAGGAGCCTTCACCGGCGCCAGAAAGGGTGGTAAAAAGGGTCTGTTCGAAATGGCCGACCGAGGCACCGTATTTTTAGATGAGATAGGTGATGCTCCCTTATCAATTCAGACAAAGCTGCTGCGGGTCTTGCAGGAAAAGGAAATCATGCGAATTTCCGGTGAAAAAATCATACCTGTAGATGTAAGGGTTATCGCCGCAACCAATAAAGATCTATTAGAACTGATTGAAAATGGCAGTTTTAGAAAGGATCTGTACTACAGACTCAATGTCTTACCCCTCTACGTTCCCCCTCTTCGGGAGCGAAAAGACGATATCGAGGTTTTGCTGAAACTTTTTTTAAAGAAATATGCCGCCAGAGAGAATATGAAAATACCCGAACTCGATGGCGATATAATAAACATTTTAAAAAAGTATCCCTGGCCCGGTAATATTCGGGAACTGGAAAATTTGGCCGAATATATCATCACCGTCTCACCGGTTACCGAAAACCCAAGACATGAAATCCTCAAATTCATTTCAAAAGGGCGTTCATCTCATGACAAGCCCCTGTTTAAGAACTCAGATATCAGAGATGAGGCCATATGTATTTTAAAGATACTGTATCATAGCAAAAAAGACAAAATCATTATAGGAAGAGGTAAAATACGTGAAAAATTAAAATCCCAAGGTATGAATCTCAGTGAACAGCAAATAAAAAGCCGAATGGAAGCCTTGAAAAAATCGGGTCTCATACAAACAATGGTAGGTAAGGGGACAATAATCTCACCCAAGGGTGAGCGGGAAATTTTAAATGTCCTGCAAAATACGTGATAAAAACAATCACTTTATTGCTGTTTCTCGCCTTTCTCGCCATATATTGACAAAATATCCCACAAAGAATATAATATATATAATTGTTTTTGGTGCCTGATACCTATGATTGTTAATGCTATTTAACTAAATTATAGTAATTAAATATTAGACTGGCAAAAGGGCAAACCTATCGAAAGACAGGGACGCAAAGCTACGAGTCTACGGTGAACACACTAGGATAGTCGGGTTGCCAAGGTCATCTATATTTTATATAAACCATGGCAGTGTCTAGCTGTGGTTTTTTTATATAAATTTATTGACAAGATATGTATTATTATATTACGGACAAAGGCGGTATTTATAATGAATGTAGAATACATTAATCCATTTATAGAAGCCAGTAGGTCAGTCATAAAAACTGTTGCAAATATTGATGTATCCTTAGGCAAAGTATTTTTAAGGTCATCTCCTTATACCAGCGAAAGCATAGTAGTTATTGTTGGGATTATGGGTGGTTTACAAGGTCAAGTCATATTCAGCATGGATAAAGCCGTAAGCTTTAAGATTGCCTCAGCTATGATGATGGGAATGAAAATAACTGAACTGGACGAAATGTCCAAAAGTGCTATTGCTGAATCAGCCAATATGATTTTGGGAAATGCGGCTACCATTTTATACAATAAGGGTATAAAAATAGAAATCACACCTCCGTCATTAATGACAGGAGAAAATATACAGATTTCCACACCTAAAATGAAAACCCTGTGTATTCCTTTAAACCTCAGTTCCGGCGGAACCATAGATTTAGATATAGCACTGATGGATAAATAGTAATATTTTTAATAATACATAAGCCGGCTTTGCCAAAAGTGAAAGGGCAAAGCCGGCTTACACATTCTGCGGGTATTTTTTATCCTATCTTCTCAATTATCGCCTTTAGAAATGCCGGTAAATCTTTTGGAGTTCTTGATGTTATTATATTTCCGTCCACTACTACCTCTGCATCCACATACTCTGCACCGGCATTTGCTATATCATCCTTTATTGAGAAAAATCCAGTCAGTTTTTTACCCTTTAAATCACAGCAAGAAACCATCATCCAAGGTCCGTGGCAAATGGCAGCTATAGGTTTACCCAACCGATCCATTTCTTTTACAAAATTAATTGTGTCTTTGTTTCTCCGCATATGATCGGGGGAATATCCTCCCGGTATTACAACTGCATCGTAATCCTCAGCCTTTACCTCCTTGGAGGAATGAGTACTTTTTTCCGTAAAAGTACTTTTGCCCGGATATGTCTCGTCTTTTTCTGAGCCTACCAAATGGACCTCATATCCCGCCTCTTTCAAGCGATAATAAGGGTAAATAAGCTCTTTTTCATCGAAAAACTTCTCAATAAGTATGGCAACACGTTTCACTTGGATCACCTCCTCAAGTAAATTATATTTTCCCGAACATCACTGAATATATACTTTGACACTTTTGAAAAAAATCCTCTTATTAATATTCATCTCCGTCTAATCTCTCACGCCACATCTGCTCCAGCATTTTTAAATCCTCAGCAAATGCTTTCGTTTCCTGTTCCGGTTTTTTTTCCAATTCATCCAGAACCTCAAATACAAATGCTTTCGGGCCGAATGTGTTCCAATCTTTTTGTAACTTCATGTGAACACAGGAACCGGTAGCAACAGAGAAGTTGAAACGATTGCGGTCTCCCTTTATATCAATACCGCTTGCAAGTAAATACCTGCCGTTTTGTGTATTCCTAATCTTAAACACCCCACCGGTAACGGGGCGTGCCTTGTATCTTGCAATAAGTTCTTTCTTGTTCATATCCCGTAATCTCCTTAATATCCCATCTCTTTTAGGATTGTCGAAAGACGGCGAAGCCTTTCACCAATTATCTCATCGTCTTTGCCAAGACAATCCAAAAATAATTTTATATCCTCATCAATCATCTCGTTGTCAGTGCAAACAGACACCGTCATGGCATCCCCTTGCAAACCTATCCTATCAATCATTGGATTTTCAGGATCATATAGTTTTTCATGGCGGTAAGCTTCCCTTAAATACTCAATTGATCTCGTGATTAGTATTGCAAGATCCAGCACTCGATGAAGGGGCAGCTCTTCTGATTGCCTTGACCATTTCTCTCCTGTATGCCTCCACACTTTCGCCGAAATGTCCAACTTTCCCCGGTCACTCCACTGGGCAAGTCCTAATGACAGACCCTTGGCATCAGATTTGTAAGCATTTCTACCGTCTATATTCTCATAGTTTTCAGACACGATAACAGGTTTGTGCTTTAATAAAACAGGAATTTTCATTCATTACACCTCGGTTTTAATAGATGTTTAGTAAATTATTATTCTAGTATTTTAGTAATGTAGTAAATTACTAAAATAAATATACCATGGTTTCTGCTATACGTCAATCTGAAATTATCCTGAGTTTGTTAATCAGGGCTAATCTTCCCCAGACACTTGTGAAAATTACAATAAACACGTATAATTGAATTAAAATACTGAAAAATTTAAAAAGGAGGGTCATGATGTCTTCTCTGTGGTGGATTCTTGAATCAGCTGATAATGAAAAGTTCCCCTACAGGCTCAACAGTCACTAATTATTTACTCTAATAATTTCATCGTATTGGCCTACGACAAACTTTAGTTTCGTCTATGAGCTAGCCTTTAAGAATGGAATAAGCTCTGTCTCACGGCAAAAACTAATAAAACCATTATAAGGATGTGAATTGTATGGAAATAAGGGAGCAGGTTATAGTTCCTTTGGGTTATGGCAAATATGTTCGCTCAGACAAAATTGTGGCACTTGAACCCATAGAAGATGGTCGAGGACCCGGTCGCCGTACCAAGGTATACATTGAACAGTTTCCCACTCCCATTATCGCTTCAAGAACAGAGAATTCCATTGTTGCAAATATTGTTAGAACTCCCATAGAGGTGTTAGAAGCTACATCTGCCCTTGAACTGTTACAGGATGTTTTAGACGATATTTCCAAAGTCGGCCCAATGCTCAGAAAAAGCATAAAGAAGGAAGCCGGTCTTGATTTGGAAGATATCGAAGGACGAATTAAGGAGATTTTACAACATGAAATTGACTTGGAATAAAATCTCCCAAAGCTACATTTATTCCAAGTCAATTTCTATTCTCAGTAAATGCTTAGTATCCCATTTATTTTAGGATAGCCCAAAGGCGGCGCAGTCTTTCATGATTATTTTCGATTTTTCAAAAGAAGCTCCCTGTTTTTGTTAAGCTCCTTAGCCACCATTAAAAATCTTTCATCTAGTTTCTCTTTTTCTTCTTCATCGGAAGTTTCATTCAGTTTTCCGCTTAAGAAGGCAAGCTCCAGTTCCAGTCGCTTAATATTGTCACTTAAAATACCATATTCAATCCCAATTTCTTTTTTCTGTCTTTGTTTTTTCCGCTTAGCCAGATAATACTCATAATCTCCATCAAAACAGTGCAGTTGTTTGTCTTCTATCGTAAAAACCCTATTTGCCAAACGTCGGATAAAATACCGGTCATGTGATACGAAAATAATACTGCCGTTAAACTCTTCCAATACTTCTTCAATTTTTTCTTTTGATATTATATCCATGTAGTTGGTAGACTCATCCAAAACCAGCAAATTGGCACCGGATAAATTCAGCTTTGCAAAGGCGACTCTACCCTTTTCGCCCATGCTCAAGTGACTAATCTTTTTGAAAACATCCTCACCTCTAAAAAGCAAACCTGCAAGAAGTAATCGGGCTTCTTCCACTGTAGCGCCTTCAATTAACACATCATCAAGTATCGTGGCCTCATTATTCAAATTCTCAAGTTCCTGAGCAAAATAGCCGATTTTTACTGATGGGTTAATATTTATATTGCCGCTGAATTCTTCATCCAAACCGCATATTATTTTAAGCAGTGTTGTCTTTCCCACACCGTTTTCTCCGATCAATGCGATTTTATCCTGCCGCTTTATATTGAAAGAAATATCCGTTAAAATTTGCCTTTCACCGAAACTTTTACATAGATTTTTCCCTTGAACAACAAACAGCGGAAACCTCTTGCCGGTGATGCTTTTATTTATAATCTCAAAAGCGGGGGACACCGGTTTTTGAGGTTTATCGACTTTTGCCTTTTCTATTCTTTCCAGTTGTCTTTCCTTGGCCTTTAGGACCTTGGCATGCTTTTTTGCCTTTGACCTATAAAAATCGTTAGTGCCCGCAGCTTTATGGGCACTGCTATACCAGCTTTTTCTATTACTTATCACTTGTTTCAAGTGCCGAATCTTCATCTGCTGATTATCGTATTCCTTTGTGATACTCTTTTTCTCATTCTCCTTTTGAACTTTGTATGCGGTGTAGTTACCTTCATACACCTTCAAATCCAAAGAAGTTAATTCCCATATCTTATTTACCACATTATCCAGCAAAAATCGATCATGGGATATAACCAAAATAGGTTTGTTGATATTAAGGATAAAGTCCTCCAACCAATCATAACTCTTCATG
>DUNY01000133.1 GCA_012839145.1 Thermoanaerobacterales bacterium | reverse complement strand
GTAATCGATATACGGGATGAAGTAAAGTGTAAAGATTATTTCAACATTCCTGAAGAATACAAAGTTGTCAGCATAATTTCCATAGGCAAACCTTCTAGGACACCTAGACCCAGACCCAGACTTCCTTTGAAGGAATTGGTTTTTAAAGAAAAATTCGCTGACGAATATTATACAGAATAAAAATAACTTTAGGAGGGTCAGAGCATGAATGAAATAGCTAATTTCAAAGATTCATTATTATTCGAGATCCAAAAAGAGTTCTGGAACGAGCGCGGAAGAGGTGCCAGATACCGCATGACACTTGTAGGGGTGCCCTTTGTGAAAGAACAAATGGGAGATAAAATCAAGGACGTAAAAAACATTAAAGAATGGCTCGTGGGAAAAAAATTCGCTGAAGATATACAAATAGAAGAAGATGAAATTTCATTTGGCCTGAAAGTAAAAGGATGCTGCATGAAACCAATTAAGGAATATTTTGATAAAGAAAACTTAGAGCCCTTAGGATGTCCGTTAGCAAATATTTTTATGCACTCATTTGAGCTAAACAACGGCTTATCTCCTGAACTCTTACCCATTGAAAAGGACGGGGAAGCCTGTAAACTTACAATGGCAAAGATAGCGACTTCTGACGTCGTAAAGAGGTGATTTTATTGAAAAGTAAGGTAATGGGATTAAGTGAAGCGGTAAAAGAGATACCGAATGAAGGTGCATGTCTGGCTTTAGGCGGATTTGCCATTACAAGAAACCCAATTGCCTTCGTACATGAAATAATAAGACAGCAAAAGAAAGATTTAGACGTTTATCAAACAGTTGCGGGAATGGATACGGAATTGCTGGTAGGAGCAGGGTGTGTCAAGAAGCTAAATTATACCAGCGGTTCACTGGACAGATTCGGAAGACTGGAGAGAATCAATGCAGATATTGACCAGGGAAAGCTTGATATTCGAGAATACAGCGGTTTGAGTCTCTCCATGAGATTCTTAGCCGGTGCTATGGGGATTCCTTTTATACCTACGAAGGCTTTACTGGGAACCCATATGCTGAGGGATCTCATAGAGAAAAAGGATGATGGTGTCAGAGTTGAAACCTCGCCCTTTGACGGTGAAAAATACGTTTACTTAAAGGCAATACAGCCTGATATTGCAGTAATTCACGCACAGTATGCCGATAAAACAGGAAATGTGATTATTGAGGGCCCAAAATGGGACGTAGAAATGGCCAAATCAGCGAAAAAACTATACGTTACTGTTGAAAAAATCGTTTCCGAAGAGTACATTAAGCAAAACGTAGAAAAAGTGGCAATACCTAGTTTGTACACTCATGCAATTATAGAAGTGCCCTTCGGTGCTTTCCCAAATGCAGTCTACAAGGTTTATGACTATGACAGAGAATATTTAATAGATTATGCAAAAACAAACAAAAACATCGATAAATACGATAACTATCTAAAAGAATATGTTCTTGGCACAAAAGACCACAATGAGTTCTTGGAAAAGATCGGCGGCCTTGCCAGGTTAAGTAACATTAAAGCAGATCCGATATTCGGATATAAAGTTGAGGTGAGTTAGCATGGCAGAAAAGTATACAACCAACGAATTAATGGCTGTAACAGCGTCGAGGCTTCTCAGGGACAGTGACAACATTGTGGTGGGATTAGGGCTGCCCCAGATAGCAGCTCAGCTAGCCAAAACCACCCATGCTCCTAATCTGAACATTGTATACGAGATAGGTTCAATAAATCCGGATGCTATAGAAATGGGAGTAGGAATTGCAGATCCACGACTATGGTACCAAAGTCAGTATTTCACCAGTTTCGTAGGTACGATGGGCCATGTTTTACAAAAAGGTATGATTGATGTAGGCTTTTTAGGTGCACTTCAGGTTGATAAACATGGAAATTTAAACAGCACACATTTAAAAACCAGTAAAACCAGTACCGGGATCAGGCATTTTAACGGTAGCGGTGGAGCAGCAGATATGGCCTGTTTTTCAAAAAGGATAATGGCAGTAATGAAACACGACAAGAGAAAATTTGTAGATAAAGTTGATTTCCTTACCAGCGTAGGATATTTAGACGGAAGCGATTCACGCAGTCGAGAAGGGCTTCCAATGTGTGAATATATAAAGATAATTACAAATCTGTGTGTTTTCGGCTTTGACAATGAAGAGAGAGTTCTAGCAGTAGAAACATTACACCCTGGTATATCAGTACAGGAAGTTATCGATAATACAGGAATAGAACTATCAATACCCGAAGCTGTAAAAAGAACCGATGAACCTACCGAGGAAGAAATCAGTTTACTTAGGAATCAGATAGATCCCTTGAAGATGTTTATTTAATGAGTCAAAACAATTACCGAGCCAGCTAATATTCCATAAAACAAAAGAGGAGGGCTACCATGTTAATTGTTAAAAAAGACAAATGTACAGGAGATGAGCTTTGCACTACAGTTTGTCCTACAGAGGCTGCTCATATGGTGGACGGAAAAGCAGAAATAGATGTTGATGAATGTATCGAATGTTATGCATGCCAAGGTGTTTGCCCACATGATGCAATCGAAGAAGTTGATGATTAAAAAGACAGTTTAGGTAGAAATAGATATATAAAGAAGTTTAATGGAAAATTTTACACTAATGAATTGCAGTCTAAGCACATAAAAAGTAAACGGTAACGAAAAACAACTATAAAGCAAATGCTGCAGCTGTAATCCGGCAATAGAAAAAATTCATAAAAATCATGGCAGTATTAGATGTATAATACAGAACTACTAAAGTTACATATGACAGAATATTATGTTGGTATTAGTGTTGGAATGTTGCTTTTTGCAAGGAGGTGGTACATGCCGAAATGCCAAGTTGCAACTGGTCAGATTCCAGTATAGTTTCTAAGATTTTGGTTTACAAACCTAAAAGGCGTTACAAAAGGTAGAACTAACCTCTTAAGCCTTTGTTCAAGCTTTAACATACCAAGAAACATGAAATGAAGAATCGATCATTTTTCAAAATAAACACAACCGCAGCTACGGTATATATAGAAAAAATAATTAGCAGGACATTGCTACCATCTCCTTGTTATAACCTTTTAGCAATCAAAAATTGATATATAACAAAGGAGATGTTGGTAATGTCCAATTGAGTAAGAGGGAAGTTTCCAAAGAGGGTGATATGGAAAAACAATTGCCTCAGTTTTCAGAACAGCGTCTTTAGCGAAAATTATAAATCAAAACCTACTATCTGTTACAGTTATTTCTAAGAATAATAATTTCAACCAGAATGACTGATAAGCTTTAAAATACAGTTCATACAATTTATGCTCAGCTGTTACTGTTACAAGTCGCTGGAGAAAGACAATTCTAGAATAACGCACTAAGCGAGCGAGTAATTCGCACAAAATTAGATAGGGGGTTATATTGTGAATAAAAAGTTTTTCGCTTTGTTGTTAGTTGTATTACTGATAGTATCATTGGTAGTCGGATGTGGTGGGCAAAAACCAAAAGAAGAAGCGGTAGAAAAGCCGGAAGAAAAAGTGGCAGAAGAGCCGAAAACAAAATATCCGGAAAGGAATATTAACGCTGTAGTGGGCTTTAACCCCGGCGGCCCTACAGATGTTATCGCCAGGGGCATATTGCCGATTTTGCAGGAAGATCTAGGTGTAGGCATAGGAATAACTAATATGCCCGGGGCTGCCAGTGCTCCGGCAGCAACTCATGTTCTAAATTCAAAGACAGATGGATATACGATATTTTTCGGTTCTGAGATTATGTCTGTCTGGCAGACAATGGGCACTGCGGACATGCATCCGACAAAAGATTTTATTCCTGTTAAGATTGTGAGTGAGGCCATACCGGTTATGGCTGTCCCTCCGAATTCACCATTTAACAGTGTTGAGGAAGTAATAGAACATGCAAAAGCAAATCCGGGCAAATTAAGAATCAGCACTGCCGGTCCGGGAACAGTACCCCACATCTCTGGGTTGTTGCTACAACAATATTTGGATGTAGAATTTACCTTCGTTCCCTTTGAAGGAGGTAAACCGGCTGTAACTGCGGTAATGGGAGGCGAAGTTGACGCAACCATAGAGATGGTTCAATCCATGGTCTCAGCCTTTAAGGGTGGCGACTTAAAAATACTGGCTTCTTTCACAAATGAGCCAATAAAAGGATTGGAAGAAATAGAACCACTGGGGAAAATTTATCCGGATATCGGTAAACACCTGCCATACGGACCCTATTTCGGAGTATTTTTAGCAAAGGGAACACCTGATGAAGTTGTGGAAGTGTTGAAAGATGCCTTAGACAGAGCAATAAAAGACGAAAAGTGGCTGGAATACTGTGCTTCGATGTACCTTGTTCCGGTTGATTACAGCGGAGAAGCTGCTATTAAATACTTAACAGACTGGACTTCCAGGGCGGCTTGGCTGTTATATGATTCCGGAGGAGCAGAACACTCACCTGAGGAATTTGGAATCGAGCGGCTCGAATAGAAAATGAAAGATAAATAGTATCTAGTCTGATCCAAAGGTTGAGCCTTTACGAGGAAAAAGATAATAAGATTAAGGCAAATTATCTGCTTAAGGCTCAACCTTTGGTTTTTATTCATGATTGAGCGAGTCGGACATTGTAAATGATATTTACGATGAACATATGGATAACGGGAGAGGTGCAATGATGAAGCGCGAAAGAAACATACTATATGTGCCCTACGCATTTCTTGTATTGGTTATTATATTAATGTTTCACAATTTATTTACGATGATGTTTAAATCTAAAATTAAGCTATTTGAAATTAGATCTCCGCTTATATTTTGTTTTATAGTTGCATTTGGTTTGCTTGTATTTTTAGTTTTAAGCATTATGGATGATATTAAAAATGCAGATAACACTGAAAATAAATCCACCTTTATAGAAGACGAGGATCTAAAAAGAATAATATTGTATGTAATAGGTTTAATAGTTTATGTAAGACTCCTTCCCATTTTTCACTTTATGACTACAACAATGATCTTTATGATTATTGTTACGTTTTTACTAAATGATTCAAAGAAAGTTACTCATAAATTGTTGCAATCCATTATTTCATCAGTAATATTAGTGCCTGTAGTCTATTATGTCTTCTATGAAATATTTGATGTAATGTTACCTTAATAAGGGGGAGTATGAAATGACTTTACTGATGGTTTTGTATGTATTCGTTGGAGCTGCAGTGGGATTATTTATGGGTGCATTACCGGGTCTTACGGTTTCTATGACTACTGTACTGGTGGTTTCTTTAACATATGGGTGGAATATGTTGGATGCATTGGCATTTATAATAGGTGCTTTTTGTGGGGGAGTAACAGGAGGCGCAATATCCGCCATAGCATTAAATATACCCGGAACCAGTGCCGCAGTTGCCACATCATTTGACGGAAACCCCCTGAAAGAACTGGGAGAAGCGGACAATGCACTGAACATAGCCTTAATGACAAGTACCATTGGCGGGTTAATAGGCCTGCTGATAATGCTTGTATTGGGTCCTGCTATTGGCAGGTTTGCACTGAAATTTGCTTCTCAAGAATATTTTTTAATTACTTTTTGGGGTTTAACCCTTGTATCCGTTTTAAGCAGGGGCAATCCCATCAAAGGTATGTGCAGTGCTTTTTTCGGTTTATTTGTGGGAATGATAGGCATGGATCCGGTAATGGGTATGCTGAGGTTTACTTTTGGAACCAATATTTTAAAAGGCGGAATCAATTTTGTAGCTGCCATGATCGGATTATTTGGGATGAAAGAAGTTATCAAACAGTTAAGTAAAACAATGAGTTTTAATATTTCAGGTGCTGTTTATAATATCAAAGGTTTACTGCCAAAACCTCATTTGCTCAAAAAAGTATCTTCTACCATACTGTGGGGCGGACCGCTGGGTACGCTCATCGGGTTGCTGCCAGGGACAGGTGGAGATGTAGGTTGTATTGTGGCATATGGTGTTGCAAAACAAGTAACAAAAAACCCCAGCAGACCCTTCGGTGAAGGTGCTTATGAAGGGATAGCGGCACCGGAAGTGGCAAACAATGCGGCAATAGGGGGAGCGCTGACTACTATGTTAACCCTTGGTATTCCGGGTGACTCCGTCACTGCCATTATACTGGGCTCCTTTTATTTGCATGGATTATTGCCCGGTCCTACATTTATGATGACTGAAAAGCATTACTTTTAT
>DUNY01000381.1 GCA_012839145.1 Thermoanaerobacterales bacterium | reverse complement strand
CATTATACCGTGCCTTAAGAATAATACTACTAGGATTAGAATAACTGAAAATACCACCATTCTCATACCGGAAATTCCCGGTATACTTATAAACCCCAGATCCATGGGTGATTCAACAACACGAAGGATTTCCATAAGTATTGTCATTATACAAGCCGAAATCACAGACCCTGTGATGCTTCCCATACCGCCAAGAACAACTATTAACAGAATCTGATATGTGAAGAAAAACCTGAACATGGTGGGATCTATGGTGGAATTCAAATTTGCAAGGAGAGCACCGCCGATGCCGGCAATAAAGGCACTTATTGTAAAGGAGAGGGTTTTATGATTAAAGAGGTTAATTCCCATGGCCTGAGCTGCCGTCTCATCCTCTCTTATGGCCTTAAAAGCACGACCGTAACTGGAATTTACCAGTGCTTTCAATCCAAGGATAATCAAAATTGCCACACCCCAGCTCCAATACTGGTTTGTATATTGAGGTATCCCCTTCAGCCCTAAAGCCCCGTTTGTAATAGTTTGAGTATTTGTAAACACTACCGAGATTATCTCTCCGAAACCTAATGTTGCGATAGCAAGATAATCCCCCCTCAACTTTAGAACAGGTGCGCCAATCAGAAACCCAATGAAAGCCGATAAAATGCCGGCTATGAGCAGTGCAAACAAAAAGTGGACATTGATATCAAGCAGCATGGGGTTTATTGGTTCCATGAAAAAATTCATGATCTTTACATTGGGCGGCATTGTCAAAATAGCACTGGTATATGCCCCTACAGCCATAAACCCTGCTGTGCCTAAGGAGAAAAGTCCTGTGAACCCGTTGGTGAGATTAAGGCTCAGTGCAAGAATAGCATTTATTGCACAAAGGTTGAGTATCCTCATCATATAAGCATCAAGATGAGCATTAGACCAGTAAAGGAAAAGGAAAAACACCATTATCAGCACAATTGTTAACATAGTATTTCTGTATTTTTTAGCCATGCTCATCACCTACACCTTCTCCGCAACTTTTTCACCTAGGATACCGGTGGGCTTAAGCAATAGTATTAATATCAAAATAATAAAAGCAAAAGCGTCCCTATATCCTGAGAGACCCGGTAAAAAAGCCACGAGTAATATTTCTCCAAGACCCAATAGAAATCCGCCCAGCATTGCTCCGGGAATATTTCCGATACCGCCTACAACGGCGGCTATAAAACATTTAAGACCCGGCATGATGCCTATAAGGGGGTGAATTTGGGGATACTTCAAAGCCCACATGATGCCGCCTACCGCCGCCAAAGCTGAGCCTATTCCAAAGGTAAAGGATATTATTCTATCCACATCTATCCCCATGAGTTTAGCTGTATCCATATCTTTCGAACAAGCACGCATTGCCATTCCCGTTGTAGTGTGATTGACGATATATACCATGCCTACCAATAAGAATCCGGAAATAACCGGTATGATTATGGCAAGGCTTGTGATTGAAAGACCTGCTATGTTGATAACACTTTTAAAGAGCGGGGGAGTATAAAACGCCTTTGCACGGCCGCCAAATACTACCAGACCCATATTTTCCAAAAAAAATGAAACCCCGATAGCAGAGATCAGGACAGAGATTCGCGGTGCTTCTCTTAAAGGTTTATATGCGGTCTTTTCGATAACTATACCGGTCAAAACGGTGAGTGCGACGGAAATGACTGCTGCCAGCCACCAGGGAAGTGAAAACATCCCAACCCCAAAAAAGACAAAATATGCAGCCAGCATGATTATGTCACCATGGGCAAAGTTTATAAGTCTTACAATTCCGTATACCATGGTGTAGCCAATTGCAATGAGAGCATAGAGGCTTCCCAGGGAAATGCCGTTGACAAGGTGTTGAAAAAACAATCCAACTGTCATGTGAAAACCTCCGATTCGTAGTTTTGCCCGGGGTAAACCCGGGCAAAACCATAAATTTACAGGCACATTAGTTTGCTTTAACTAAGAAACT
>DUNY01000081.1 GCA_012839145.1 Thermoanaerobacterales bacterium | reverse complement strand
ATTATTCTACTTTATATTTTTGCAGGTACATTGTTAGACATAAATACAAGTAAAAAACGTGACTTCTTCGTGGGTTCTTTTATTGTGATTACTGGTATTGTCTTATGGTTTTATATATTTTCAATGACTGGAGAAAATTTGTCTGAAATAACATCAGCGATACCAGAGGAACTAGGTGGATACTGGATTATAATGAATATTTATCATGCTCCATTTATTTTCTTAAGACTTTTTTTAAAATTACCTAATATTCCATTATTATCACTAATTGAGAACCTATTTCCAACACTGCTTATGGGAATTGGATTGAAATATAAAAGATTAAAGAGTATAAAAAAATGATTAATTAGTATTGCGCAATCTTTATAGGAAGTGAAATATGCTTACAAAATGTAAGAAACGAATCATTCTTATTATAGCTGCTATTATTGCAAGCATGTCAATATTTTGCGTGTGGCAGAATAATGGTATAACTACAACGGAAATTGATTACTGTAATGCTAAGATACCGCACGAGTTTAACGGATATAGAATTGTCCATATTTCTGATTTACATAATAAAAAATTTGGCAAGAATCAGGAGCTTTTATTAAGGAAAATCCGTGCAGTGTCTCCGGACATGATTGTTGTCACAGGAGATTTAATTGACAGAAGAAAATATGAACTTGATACTGCAATAGAATTTATAAACGGTGCAATGAAAATAGCTCCGGTTTACTATGTTTCCGGAAATCACGAGGCATGGTCCGGTGATTATGGGAATATTACCCACAACCTATTAAACTGTGGTGTACAAATTCTTGATGATAGTAAAATAGAATTGATTAAAGGCGAAGGAAAAATGGAAATCTTAGGTTTATCGGACCCGGATTTTTTGACCTATGATTATATGGACGGAACAAATTCATCTAAATTGGAAGAACATCTCAAAGGCCTATCAGATGATTCCGTTTTTCAAATTTTGCTTTCTCATAGACCTGAACTCTTTGATTTATATGCAAATGAGAACATAGACCTGATTTTTTCAGGACATGCACATGGAGGGCAATTTAGGATACCTTATGTTGGGGGATTGGTAGCACCGGATCAAGGTTTGTTTCCTAAGCACACAAGCGGTGTCTACAGACAAAATCAATCAACAATGATTGTAAGCAGAGGCCTTGGCAACAGCATAATACCCATCAGAATATTTAACAGGCCGGAAATTATGGTAGTTACTTTGCATAGTGAATAATTTGTACCCGTCCCCGATTATTGGTCCCCAATTATTGATTATATATATATATATTTCAGCGAGGGAGCTTTTCAATTAAATACCTAAGACTTTTTTCAAATTTCGCATCTTGCTCAGGTTCTCTTTTTTTAAACTTGGTATATTTGTTATGTTTTCTTCGGATTTCTGTGTTAATATGTCTGCGGGCAAGCAGCTGCTCTATGTTTTCCGAAGAGATTATAAGCCCGTTTTGATTAATGCAAAGGGCATCTTTGGCAAGAGCCATTGCTGCTAAGCCATAATCCTGAGTGATTACAATATCATCTTTTGCGGCGTGATTTACAATATAGAAGTCAGCACTGTCGGGAGATTGATCCACCGTTACAATGGTGGCATAATCATCCCACAATTCATGGGAGAAGTTTTTTACTATGATTACTTCTAAATCATAGGATTTAGCAATTTTTACGGTTATGTCAACAACAGGGCAGCCATCTGCATCTATAAGTATTTTCATACATATCACCTTAAACCATTATATCACAGCTTGTGAAAACATTTGTAAAGTACGCCAATTATTATTCAGGATATATTCCAGTTGACCATTTGCAATGCATCCTTTTTATGCCTACCTTGCATTCAGTAGTTGAGGAAGACAACCTGGCCACCCATTTAGTTTCAGCATGTGGAGAGCTTATACATACATCATGGGCCCTTTGACATACGGGTTTTTAAACCTGAATATTGTAATGATTTTATTTTACCCTTCCAGATAGCCGGCAAAAGTTACCGCTGTCAGCTTTGGCAATTATTGTGGCATCATATGGACAGCCAAATCACTTACTATATGTCAACCAATTACAAAGGAATGGTTGACAATGATCTATGAATCCTGGTACAATAAAGGAAAATAGCATTATACAAAGGGGCGATTTTATTATGCGTTTAAAAACCAAGGATATGATTTTGATAGCTTTATTTGCCGCATTGACAGCCATTGGCGCTTTTATTAAAATACCCACTCCTCTAGTTCCTTTTACTTTACAGTATTTATTTTGTGCATACTCAGGTATTCTGTTGGGGGCAAAGCATGGGCTTTACTCGCAGCTTTTGTATTTGGGCGTTGGCTTAATGGGTTTCCCTGTTTTTACTCAGGGAGGAGGCCTGACATATATTTTTCAACCCACTTTCGGTTACATTATCGGTTTCTCATTATGCTCATATATTATCGGGAGACTTACGGAGAAGTTGGATAAAATTACTCTGACCGGACTGCTAGGCCCAATTTTAGCAGGTATGTCGGTAGTATACTTATGTGGTATCATTCATTTATTCTTAATCATGAATTTCTATTTAGGTAAATCCTTGTCGATAAAGGCGGCAATCCTGGCAGGGTTATTTCCGTTTGTGTTTACCGATTTGATTTATAGTGTATTAATAGCCCTGACCGCCTCGGTTATCGTACCTTCTTTGAGAAAATTGGGTTTAGTGGGGAATGTTAGCCACTAAAAATAAAAATATGACAGTAGTGAAAATATCGGAACTCATCTAATTAGCAAAGCTTGAAGTCATATCATAATATATATTAAAAACAAAGAGGGGAGTTTTGATATGCTGGAAAGTTCCGATTCTATCATTGTTGTCTACACGTATTTAGTAGCGATTTCGCTTTATATAGCCAATGCCTGTGCTTTTTATAGTATAGGTAGGAAGGCGGGTCTTGATAATCACTGGTTTGCATTTGTTCCTTTTCTGCAGTTTATCTTATTTTTTCACATCATAAAACGTAGTGCCTGGTGGGCTTTAGTTCTCCTGATACCTATAGTAGGTGTGATTGCTTCTTTAATATTTTACTGGGAGTTTTACAGCGCATTTGGGATAGACACTATTTGGAAACTTCTCGCGATACTATTTCCTTTTCCTATGGCAACAGTGCTTTTATTTTACATGGCCTTTACTGATATCACATATAAGTTAGGTTATAATAGATATATGAAAAACCATGGATAATTCTGATAAATTATATCTCAGAACAAGGTGAGAAGTATTATCTGAGACATTAATATACCAAAATTATAATTGGCAGGAGATACTCTATAAATGATATCCCCCTTTATATGAGACAGTTGAAACAATAAAACTGTTACTATAAAGGGGGCATTTCAGTTCAATTTTGACGATGATATGCTTAATGCCCAAGGCTTACTCCATAAAAGGATTAATTCTTTTTGCAGCTATAACTGCGTGTCCTTATTTACCATTAATCAAGTTTTTGAAATAACATGGTCATATAACTTGTAGTTTCTATCATATCATTTCCCATTATAATGCCTGAGTTGGTGTGGTCTAAGAGATTAAAGTCCTGTATACCTAAGTTTTTCATGGCAAGAAACAGGGTAACCAAGGCCGCAGGTGAGTCAAGATGGTCATTCCCCATGGTGAAAAGGGTATCAAAATTACCTTCTTCTATTATTTTTAAGGTTTCCCGATCCTTTTCTTCAGCCTCATGCCGAGTAAGATAGTGAGAAAAATCCACGGATGCAATTACAACTCCATCATCCTCAATTAGGCTTGATAAATACTCGGCCATAAGTGCCGCCTCTTTTTTTGATACATCATAATGGTATATAATGGGCACTACCTTAGCGTGGGGGAGATAGTATTTCACAAATGGCATCAGGTTGCCAATGGAGTGCTCTTCGGCAAATGCATAATCATCTACTTTAACCATTTGAGTTTCCAGCACTTGCTGAATTATTTCATCATTCACCTCTACTGTACCAAAAGGCGTCTGCCAGCCCAGGCTGCTGGTTAGAATCCGAGCTCCCCGGTTGTAATGGTTTGGTCCAAGCAAAACTAGCAAGGAAGGGGGATTTTTCTGCAGTCTTGCGAAAACTTCAGCCATGAGCCGATGGGCTAAAAGATGGTGGGGAACTACAGCCCCGCAAATTCTACCGACGGAGGTTTCCCCCTCGTCTAAGGTCTTGGGATTAAAATACCGGGGGTCAAAGAAATTATTTGGGTGGGTAGCCTGAGGTGTCTCGTAGGTCCGGGAATTTTCCGATTTACGGGTTTCAGGGGCGAAACTAGCCAAGGCCACCCAGAAACAAAGCATTATAAAAAATACAGTCAGCTTTTTCATTTAATACTCATCCTATCCCCTTTTGTAACACTGTAAATCTTGCCGCTCTTCATCTGTTGTACGATGGCAGGTTCTGCTTTGAACTTGCCGGGATTGATTACCCGGGCATAGTAATTGAAATGCCAGTTTTTCTTTTCATAAGCGGCAAAAGTCACCTTCTGACCGTCTATCTGTACCGGATATCTTGTATAATAATCCCCTTCTCCATGATAATACGGCCTCTCTATAATCTTTAGTCCCGCTGGCAGGAAGTCTGTAATGATATATGGGCCGTCAGGGGCTTTGGAGCCGAACTCATAAGAAATGTTGATTTTAATTATATCATTGACATCAAAAGGTCCTCCGGTTTTTCCTGAAACCTCATAGTTTCTTGTCACCTTAACTTCATCGGAGGTAGATTCCGAAGACGGCTTAAAAGCTGTGGGATAAACAGCGGTAACGCCGACCCGGCCTTTAATGTTGTTAAACTTCAGTGTAGTGAGTTTTTCCGGTGTTAGGAGCAGAGAGAAGGTCTCTCTTGGCTTTAGTGTAACCTTTTCGCGCTTACCCTCCAGCCAGTAGTCAAAGCTTACAGCCTCTTCCGGGAGTCGCGGCAGGGTTTTATTCAAAAACATCAGCTGTTCTATATACAGAAGAATGTCCTTTCCGGCGTTCTCCAACAAATAGGCCTGCAGCTTATTTTGTTCATCCAGATTCAATCCTGCGCTGATTATTGATGCCAGGGCGGTAGCCTCCAGAATGTCATCCTGATCCTGGCCTGTATTTATCCGGAGTTGGGTACCCAAGTCTTCACCCTTCTCTTTTAGAATGGTTTTCAGCCATTTAGATGCTGAGGGTTCATCGCCAATCTGCAAGCAGCCCAGAGCAATGTACAACTGTTCCTTCACGGTCAAGTCCTTTTGCCCTGAAAGGATTTTAAGCTCAGTAAGCACAGGCTCATCAAGGGCGGCAAGGCCGTAAAGGGCAATAACACTGCGCTCACGGGTTTCTTTCGGATCCTGTGCTATTTTATGGAAGTAATCTGCCAGTGCCGAACGGTCAAAAACGTCGCTACAAAGGTTGGCCAGCTTGGCTGAAAGCTCCAGATCTGCTCCGCTGTATGGAAGGAGAGCAATGCCGCCTTCGGCGGTTTGGTATTGGGCAAGCTCTAAGTCTTCATCCGGTTCATCTGCCCATACCGTATGGGGAAAATACTGTTTCAGCAGTTTTCGGGCTGTATGTGGGGCAATTTTCTGATCTATGCGGCTGCCATCAGCCCAGTTCAGTCGGAATAACATGTTTAGGTACTGAGACCCCTCATAGTCGGTGAAGGTCAAGGATGTAGGGGTATCCACAGCACCTTTTATCTGGAGTTTTTCTTCCATTAGCCAAAAGTCCACCTGCCGTTTTGTTAAAAGACTATCCACCACATTAAATTCCAATGTCAGGGTATCAGTAAGCCCTCCGTCAGTTTTCCCGGTAACGGTCAGTTCATATTTGCCTTTTTCCAGCGACGGCAGTTGCCAGGGTGTCATGGTGTAAGCCTTGCCTGACATGCTGTAGGTTTCGGTTTTTTCGACCGTCTTAAGCACCCCTTCGTAGGTAACAGTGGTACCTGCTTTCAATTTGTTGCCGAAAGCACGCAGTGGTATCACCGGTTGGTCCCCTGCCAGGTAGATGTCATTTACCACCATATCCACGAAAAAGGGCAGTTTTACCACTACCGGTGCCGTCTTGGTAGCTGCCGAGAGGTCCTCAGTAACAGCCTGGCATGTAAGCCGCCAGGAAGTGAGATTATCCGGGACTTGAAAGGATACTTGAGCTCTTCCCTGCTTATTGGTGGTCAAAGTTTTAAATATAACGGTATCTTTAAAATCCCTTCTCTCAGAACCGCCCTCACCGCCTTTCTCAGCACCGCCTGAGAGCATATCAGGAGTATCATGGGTGTAATGGGTTGTTTTAATGCCGGAATAATAGGTATCTTGATATATGCGGCCTAGAATATCCACATGTTGGTCCTTTAAGGCATAAAGGGCCTCATCCACTAGATTTACATTTACCAAAGCTTTTACCGGATTACCTTTACCGTCGGTAACCTCCACCTCTGCTTTGACGGTATCTTTAGGCTTATACTCATCTTTATCGGTTTTAACATCTATCTTTAGGGCTTTCTCTTCTTTATCATAGTTTACTGAAAAATCGTAGGCTTCGTGGTAATTTCGGCCATCAAAGTAAACTCCCCTGACCATGAAATTTGGAATGAGCTCCTGCTTGAAAACCGTGTTAAATTCGGGAGAATCTTTCACTTGTGTTTCCAGGATACCATCTTGAGCCATGAAAAACAGAAAGCCATTGGTACGAGAGGGTATGGTGGCCTCATTTTGTTTCATGAAAAGCTTTACCTCTTCTCCCGATTTATAATGGGTTTTGCCTTCCAAATAGTACCATGAATAGTCATAATACCTGCGAAAACCCGGACCTAAAACACGATGCTCACAAATAGCAGGATTGCCTTTGAAGTCTTGAGCTGTAATTTCTGCCAAGTAGGATTCTTTATTTTTCACAGGGAAAGAGAAGGTGGCTTTACCTCCTTGGTCCGTAGTGGTCTGACCTTCAATTTCAAACACTTTTTTATAATCATAAGTATAACGAGTCTCCACCTTTTTATTTATAAAATCATAATATTTTCCCACCTCACGTTTTTCCCAGACCTCACGATATACTTTGACCTTTACCGGGTGATTTGTGGCCGGACCGCTTTTAAATGCATCTTTATCCCAAGGTTCCACCTGACCGCTGTTTACTCGGTCCACCGTAAGCCTATTCAGATTCATTTCCAAGGTTCCGGTTTGGCCTTCCACCTTATTGGAAACATCAATACCGATATCATTATTCAGCACAAATACAGCGGCTTCACCGGTGATTTCTCCGGATTCCGGCAGTTTGGCCGTCAAAAACAGCCGCCGAGATTGAATTGGGCTGTACCGATCCTGCTGAAATGAAGGAGAATAACTTATACTGGCATTACCCTCATCATCGGTAGTGACATTGCCGTTTCCGCGTTCCTGAATATGGTATTCCAAAGGTACATAGGCAGCGGGAGTGCCTTCAAGAAAGGTAGCCTTTACTTGAAAACTCATCTTATCTCCTATATACGCAGCTTTTTTTGAAGGCTCGATATCTATTTTGTAGGCGGGTTTAGAATAAGTTTGAACTTCAAAATTCTCAGAGGTAATTACATAATCTCCGGATTTTACTTCCAAATAGTACCAGCCCGGAGTTAAGTTGGGCAATTTCATGTTGTCCGTAAAGCTAAAACCATCCAGTGTAATTTCCTTGCTGTCGATAACGGGATTATCCCGCCATCCTCCTGACGAAAGAGATACTGTAACTGTATCCAGAGGCTTTGCCTTTTCAGCCCGGGGCTTTACAAGTCCCCAGAAGTGGATGGTATCATCTGGTTTATATAAGGTCCTGTCAAGGTAAAGGTATTTCCAGTAATCTTGGGCGAATTCCCTTCGAGCCTCCGACTCAGGATCCCATTGGTACCAGGGAGAAATGGCGAGGACTGCCTCTTTACTGTCTTTGAAAATCACCCCGTAAACTCCGGTGGAGTTTTCTTCGGGGGTAGTAAGCCGGGCTAAACCCTTATCGTCGGTAACCGCTGACCTATCACTGTCCCATAGCTGGATTTTTGCCCCTGCTACCGGTAAACCGTCGGACAAGTCATTTACCCATACAAAGGTGTTATTTTTGTCAACGGCGGCATATAGGGAAAGGTCTGTCACCTGAAACCATACTTGACGGCGAATATCACGTATGGTTGTTTCTGCCAAGTAATAACCGGTAGGCAAGGTTTCGGGAAATTCTACGAATTTTGTGTAGTCAAAATCTATTACAGGAGTGGAAAACTGGAGTATAGATTGCAGCTTGGAGGCGTCTTCCTGATATTTCTGGCGGCTTCTATAAGCCCAATAAGGCACTTTTTGCCTTTCTTGCAAGGCTTTGATGTATTCACCTGCACTTTGGTATTTATAAACGACAAATTCCATGTCCTTAGGTAAGGTATTACTGTCCCAACTGAAGTAGCTGAATTGTAAAACTGGCTTATCATCGGTGTCAAATTCGCAGATAGGCTTATAAAAGCTAAAATCGTAATTCTGCCGGGACTCACCTGAGGTTTCAAATTGAAAAGTAAAATCCTCTTCCAAAGCCTGGCTGCTGCCTGAAAGGGGCAGGCCTTTTTTCACGGTAATGGTGTAAATGGTTTCAGGCTCTAAACTTTTCGGCACAAAAACCGCAGTTTTTTTATGTACCTCGAAAGTCCCTTCCACCTGAGGACTTATAGTAAAAAACTCCTGTATCCTTTCAAAATTCAAATGACTAAAGGTAATTTCAATTCCCGTGCCTGTGGGTACCCCGGTAGACTGATCCCGAGGAAGGGTGGCTACCACCTTAAAATCTCCTTTGGTCTGGAAGGCCCATTTAAGGGATGCATCAGTTTCTGATCCCATCGAAAATCTGTATATTTTTTGCGGTTCCAAGGGCTCTTGCGGGATTACCAAGACCCTTTGCTTATCCTTATCTTTTTTAACTGTAAAATCGATAGCCGGTTCCACTTTTAGGTTTTCTCGGATAAGTTTCGGATCCAAAGGTGACTTACCGGAAAAAATAAATTCCGTATCCAGGTCCGTCCCTGCACTGTCATGCTTTGTAGGTTCCATGGTAATTTCCGATGCTAAAACGATTGTGGTGGGGGTGTTTTTGCCTCTATATATGGTTACACCGAACACCAGCAGTATTACTACAACAAGGAACAAAGCCGAATAACGCTTTGATTTTTGCATTTTGTCATCTCCTCACAAAAACTCCTTATAATATTAGACGCTAAATGTAGTTCAACGGTTCCATTAATTTTAAAAGAATAAAAGTTTATACAAAGAAGGAATAGGAAATGATAAATTAATCGGTGAAAAAATAGGGTCTTAAGCTGTTGTTCCCTGGAGATTGTGGAAGATGATGGCGAAAACAGCCATAAGAGCGATGAAGAAACTAAAAATAAAGAGCAATCTTAGTTTTAATTATACTCCAGGCGTATAAAGGAAAACGGGAATCATCCTACTGAAGAATGATCCCCGTTTTATATTAATTCTGAGCTTCTGAGATTAATTTTTTTATATCTTCTTTGTTAAGAACTTTCCCTGAAGATTTTACTTCGCCATTGATGACCAATCCTGGAGTAAACATAATATCATAGTCCATTATCTTGTTGATTTCAGTTATCTTATCGATTTCGGCGGCTATGCCCAGCTCATTTACAGCCTCTCGGGTATTCTTTTCCAATGTCTTGCATTTAGGACATCCGGTCCCCAGTATCTTAATTTCCATATCTTTATCTTCACCCCTTTTGGTGCCTGGCACCCAAGTTATTAAGTTATTGAATATTCCAATTGCATGAAATCATGCGAATAACGTTCCGAATACAAATCCGGTTAAGGTGGACATGATTATTACAAGCAGTACAAACGTAAATGTCTTCTTGGGCCCTAGAACACTGTTGATTACCAGCATGCTGGGAAGGCTGAGCGCCGGGCCT
>DUNY01000451.1 GCA_012839145.1 Thermoanaerobacterales bacterium | reverse complement strand
GGTATGTATCGGGTGACCGGGAATAGTTTCAGGTTCAGTTTTTTTATCCAAACTTTCTTTAAAAATCGAGGCATGAACATCACACATGCGTTGGATCTCTTCTACAGGTAATCCTTCATCAATGAGGGCTTGCTCCATGGCCGCCACTTCTTCATGGGATACATCTTTAACTGCTTCCCGAAATCTCTCCTTCACTTCTTCCACACTCTTACCTTGATGAAGCTCCATAACTATTTCCTTCAAAAGGTTTATCCGGTACTCTCGATTGTTGATGAGTTCCGTCACATTAATCACCTCTCTTATTGGTATTTAGGGTAAGTTCCACCTTTTACCAGTATACCTGTATTGCCCGGGAAATATGTAGAAATGTATACTATAAATTACTCCATTACACTAATCTTAACATCATTTAAGATTTACAAAGCTAAAATATTTACAAGAACTCCTTGACTTATTGCATTTTCCACCCCATCCTTAGAGATATTTTTTTTGCACAATCCATAACATATTTTGCAATATTCTCAACTCTTTCTTGTAATACTGTCACTGTTGGCCCCGATACACTTATAGCTCCTATGACTTTGCCCGTATAGTCAAATACCGGAGCCCCAACACAGCGTATACCTTCTTCGTTCTCTTCATCATCGACAGCATAACCCTGCTCCCTTATCATCTTTAAATGTCTCAATAGTATTTGGGGATCCGTGATGGTTTTTGACGTGTATTTAAAAAGGCCCCGTTCTATGACTTCATTTACAAAATCTTCACCTGAAAAGGCTAAGATAGCCTTGCCCACCGCTGAAGCGTGCAAGGGAGCTTTACGACCTATCTGTGAGTACATGCGAATTGTCTTGTTGCTGTCCAATTTATCAATATATATTGCTCTGAAGCCATCAGGCACTACCAAGTGCACCGCTTCATTCACTATTTCGGAAAGCTCCTCAAGTGAGTCATGAGCTTCATGACGAATATCCATCCTTTCAAGAATGGCTCCACCTAAAAACAAAAGCTTCATCCCTAAGCGATACCTTTCAGTAGCGATATTTTGTTCCACATACCCCAGGTTCAAAAGAGTGGTAAGCATACGATAAACTGTGCTTTTGTGTAAGTTGACGCGATGGGATAGTTCTGTAACACCCAGGCCTTCTTTTTCCCCAGCTAGTTCTTCAAGAATTTTGATTGCTCTTTCAACCGATTGAACAGTATTATCTTGAGCCATAATTTCACCTCAAAATATTTTTTTATTCTTAGCTTAAATACAAATATTGTATCATCTTAAGGAATGTCGTTTCACCTATCAAGTGTATTCCACATAATATATATAAAATCCTTTTTTAATTTTTTACCTTTTAGGAGGAGCGATTTTTTAGTATGGGACTTATCGGCTACCCTAGACATGAGCTATACATCCAAGCCTGTCATGAGAAGAGTCTCTGGTAGTTTCAGGCGAAGATAATGGCATCTTGTTATTTTCTCTTGGGGCAGTAACAATATTATCTATCGCTGACGCTCTTATTCTCATCAGTAATTGTTCATAAAAAAGAAGAGAGGTAACCTTAAGTTACCCCTGTTTTTTCCGGCAAAACTTCACCTAGCTCTCGGATTACCTTTTTATTATCTTTTTTATGTCTTGGTTGTTACGTTAATTTCATATTAAATCAAAAACTATTATCTATAACTATCCCTATACTTAATCATATCATCATATACTTGCTGTGCCGGAATACCTTCCGCTTCTAGTTCTTCGATATATCCATTTACTATTTCATCTACGTGTGACTGGAATTCTTTTTTGTCCTCATCAGTTAATTCGTATATTTCCATTCCTTCTCTTACCATTGTTTCATAACCCACATTATATAGGTCATCATATATTTCAGCAGATTTTAGGCTTAACTGTCTACCAGCAATGCTGTCAATTATTTCCTGGTCTTCTGGAGAGAGTTTATTCCATGAATCTAAACTCATGATAAATATTTGAGGAGATGCATAAAGTTCCAATCCATGAGTAGCATAGTTTAATACTTCATAAAGCTTATATGTATCAATAGCTGCGTGGTCTGTTGCTAATCCATCTACAATGCCTCGGTCAATAGCATCGTAGGCATCACCCATAGGCATATTGGCAGCTGTTGCTCCGAAAGTTTTGAGTGTTCTCTCTACCATTGAGCTAGCGCTTCTTAAATGTAAACCTTTAAAATCATCAATGCCATGGATGGGACTCTTTGAGGTATAAGCATTTCCTACACAAGCCGTGAATATGCTAAGCAATTTAAAATCACTATACTCTTTTTGAAACGTTTCATTCTTTTCAAACAGTGACCATAGCGTATTTGTAGCTTCTTCAGCGGAACGAAAATGAACTGGGAATTCAAACATCGATGTTAATGGGCATCTGCCCGGTGTGTAACCCGGGAAGGTCCAACCCATATCTACAGCCCCAGAAAGCACGTCATCTAATACTTGCGTACCGGTTGATATAGAGCCGCCAGCGTGAATATTAATTTTTATACGCCCATTAGTCCTCTCGTAGACCTCATCAGCAAAAGGCTCTATTACTTGAAGTTGTTGATGGTGATTTGCAGGGAAAGGGCTAACAAAGGTAAGCTCCATAGTCTTTTGCTCGGCATCGGTTTTTGCCGGTTCATCTGGAGTTTCGGCTCCGCCTCCACATCCTATTAAAGTTAAGCTAAGCACAACCGCCAACATTATGGCTAAAACCCTCAATGTTTTGCTTCTCATTTTTTCGCTTCCTTTCTATTAGTAAATTCAATCCATCTAACACACTTTTCTTACGATGAAACATGCCTTATTTTTATATCACTGGTCTACCCGCTAAACTAGACACATGAAAAGTTAACTTATCTCACTTTTTTCTTAGAATACCTTACATTTATAAATTTTGCTTTTTAAAAATAATTAGATGAAGTTTAAATGACAACTATGCTGCGATTTGGCTGTAATATTCTCTCTTGTATTCCTTAGGTGATTTGTAGCCCAAAGATGAATGCAAGCGCTTACAGTTAAATTTCTCATCTTCCGGCCGGAGGTTTCCTTTACCGGGGTAAAGCTTCTCTTGGTTCTCATTTCCGGACACGCCTTTCCATTATTTGTTATACTAACTATTCTGTGTGTCCGGCAAACCTGGTATAGTTACACCCCCTTTAAAGCATTTTATGAAATCTTTAATAAGTCTAAAATACGGGAGAGTGAAGGATTTTTTATGTTGATATTTGAATTTACTATTGCGTTAATACATCATTCGAGGCAAGAACAGGATAATATCTGGGAAAAATATCATTATTATACTTGAAACAATTAAAGTGAGTAAAAATGGTAATTGTGCCTTAAATATTTTTGTTGAAGGAATCTTAGTAACCGAAGCCACAACTAGACTAGAAACTCCTACGGGAGGAGTAAGCAAGCCTGTAAGCAACATCATAGCAGTAACGACACCAAACCAAACCCCATTATAGCCTAGGGAAATAATAACAGGGTACAGGACAGGTGTCATAATGACCATGGCCGCTAGGGCATCAATAAAACAGCCCATTATTGTATAGATAGCTAATATTATAAACATTATCATCCAAGGTGGCGCATTTAAAGCCTCAATATACGAAGTCAACCACATAGGTATGAGACTTCTAGTGAGGAAAGCACCAAACATCATACCGCCAATTATGATCACAAAAACCATAGCCGTTACGCGACAGGAATAACTTAATGCTTCAACAAAATCTTCAACCTTAAGTTTACGGGTTACTAAAGCAAATAAGAGAGATGAAAAGGCTCCCACCGCACCTGCTTCCGTAGGTGTAAAGAAACCTAGATAAATCCCTCCGAAACTGATAATGAAGATAAGGGGAATAGCCCATATGTTTTTAAATTTTTCCCAAGAAAAAGGTACAGTTTCTGCTTGTTTTGGTGCCAATTTTGGATTTCGCCGCACCATAACATAACTCGTAATCATCAGAAGTAACGCAGTTATGATGCCGGGTAAAAACCCGCCAATAAGAATCTGGCCTATAGATTCTTCTGTTAACACACCATATAAAACCAAAGTTGTGCTGGGGGGAATAACAATACCTAAAGTTGATCCGACAGCTGCGACACTAGCCGCAAATCCAGGATCATAGTCATGCCTGCACATTTCAGGAACAGACACCGAAGCGACTGTAGAAGCACAAGCAACAGCTGAGCCACAAACAGCCCCAAAGGCAGCGCCGGCACCTATGGTCGCGATGGCCATACCACCACGAATTTTACCTACAATACTGTTGATAATATCATAGAGGTCAGACACAAAACCAGCTTCGGAAACAAATATTCCCATTAATACAAAAAGCGGGATTACACTTAGATTATAGTTTTCAGCAAGGAGAATTAAGTCACTACCAAATTTAGCGAGAGCGTTAGCGGGAGTAGACAAAAGCATATTCCCCACAATACTTACTATAATCATCCCGATACCTACAGGCACTTTTACTACTAATAGAAGTATAAATAGCAAGACTATTCCTGCAAATCCTATTTCAATTGGCGACATTGTCTAAATCTCCTCCTTTTATTATGGATGTAAGATCAGAGATAAGGGCTAAATTATAGAGAATCAGCCCTACACCGCCTACTAGAATGATCGGCCAATGAGGTATTTTTAAACTTGAGGTAATGGCTCCGGAGGACCTCATCCTGATACCATAAACGAAAACCCTCCAGCACATTACTATAACAATACCAAAGTAGGTTAGTATGCTAATGTACGACATTACCCCGCGTAATTTACTAGGAATATGTTGATAAACAAAATCAATCTCTACATGATCTTTGTTGTGTTGAGCGAAACCGAAGGATAAAAATACAATAAACACAAGGGATAACTGTGTCAATTCAAAAGTGCCTGTAATAGAATGATTGAAAAAGATACGACTGCCTATATCTCCTACGGTTAAGAACATGAGAGCTAAACAAATCAAGCAACTAATATAGTGAGCATAGCGACTGATGACAATCGAAACTTTACGCATATTTTTACCTCCAAAAGATTCTTTTTCCAACGGAAAAGAATCTTTGATTTAAGATTTTTATAGCTTGTTTGTAAAAAATCAACTAAACTTGACTACAAAAAATATTTTTAAGGGTTATTTAGATATATATACCTATAGGGTCTATTACTTCTCTAAGTAGCCTTAGCTCCTCATCGGTTGGAGGGTTGGTTTCTGGTACATGTTCATCCCGGAGTAACTCAAATCCTGTATTATCCAATACATCATTTAGTTCTACTCCAGGGTGAACTGAAAGTAATTTCATTCTCCCACTTGATTTGTCAAAACCCAATACTGCTTTATCGGTTATTACTCTATTAGGACCTCCTCCTTTTAAGCCAATGCTTTCGCGCAAGTTTCCTTCTGCGATATACCCGGGAGAGGTATTGTATTGGACTGTAGCCTGCAATTTGCGTTTTTCATGACGCATAATTACCATGATGTTTTTGGCAAGAGAAGCAATGTCACTGCCTCCGCCGCTACCGGTAAAGTGGCGAAAAGATCCATCGGTTTTAGTAACCAAAGTTGAATTGATGTTTCCGTACATATCCATTTCCAATGCTCCCAAAAACCCTATATCTACTTTGCCACGATGTAGTACACTCCCTAGGGTTCCAATAAAAGAGGTAAAATGCGTTGCTTTATACCACAT
>DUNY01000463.1 GCA_012839145.1 Thermoanaerobacterales bacterium | reverse complement strand
GGTTGCTATACGAAATATTGTAATCGGTATCATAGTAGTTATCTCAGTTTTACTTGATGTTGTAGTAAGGACAGGAAGACCCAGAAGGAAAAAGGAACGTCCTGTTTCAAACATTGAAATTAAAGCATAATGCTTTAATTTATAAATCTAAAAAGTAAGAGGGGGAGTAAAGGTGAAACACAGATTACCTGTATTGTTGTTGTGTGTTGTTATGGTGATCAGCCTTATGGCCGGTTGCGGCACTAAACCTGCAGAACAGTCAACTCCAACCCCGGCGGAAGAACCTACAGATAAAAATTATAAAATATACTTAATTACGATGGATCAGATGGACCAGCACTGGGTAACAGTAGACAAAGGTTGCAAAAAGGCGGTTGAAGAGCTTGGCAATATTGATTACCAATGGTTAGCTCCTGATGTGAAAGATGATGCAAAACAAATAGAGTGCATCAACAATGCAGTAGCAGGAGGTGCAGATGCAATACTACTAGCTGCCAACGGTCCGGTTGCCGTACAGTCAGCCTTGGAAGAAGCCCAAGCAGCTGGTGTGACAATCGTCTATGTAGACTCTGCCGCTGATTTTCCTGCAGTTCAAACCTTGGCAACCGACAATAAGGCTGCCGGTAAAACAGCCGGAGAAGAGTTGTTAGGAGCCCTTGAAGCTGCGGCCATCAAGGAAGGCAAAATCGGTATCGTTAATGTAAACGCTGCCACTGCATCAACCGTAGCCCGTGAAGCAGGTTTTCGTGAGGCTTTCGAGGGAAGTAAGTTTGAGATTCTTGAAACACAATACGGTGAAGGTGATGCAGCCAAATCTAAAGATATCGCTGCCAACTATATAACCCAGGGCTGTGTTGGTATCTTTGGAGCCAATGAGGGTTCAACGGTGGGTACCGGTAATGCTATCAGGGAATCAGGGGAGAAGGTTATCGGTGTCGGATTTGATAAATCCGATACAATCCTCAGCCTGATTAAAGAAGGTCATTTACTGGCTACAATGTCTCAAAACCCGGATGTAATGGGTTATGAGGGCATGAAGACCGCCGCAAAAGCTTTGGCCGGTGAGGCCACTGGTGCCGACTATGTCGATACCGGTGTGTCTGTCATTAAACAAGGGGATATTTAACAAAATATAACTCAATCAATTTTGAAAAGGAGGTTTTTACAGGGGGGGTAAAAACCTCCTTTTATTATTGGATATGAGATGATGTTACAAAATCGCAATATCTGAATTTTGAATTGAAACAGGCAGAAAAGACTGGAGAAAATTATAATACCAATCCAATGCATATACTTTATTTGGCCGTAAGGGTTATTCCATGGTTTATGACTTGTCTTAATCTTAGATTCGGATGGGCTTTGAAAATAAGACTTGTCACAATGCCTGAGAATATCTAATTCAAATGCTCTATAAGGGGTGATATGAAATGCGGGCTGTCGGAGTTGATATAGGTGGAACAAAATCAGCTGTTTGCTTAGGAGAAGTATCTGAAGATCAGGCGCATATCCTTTACAAATGTATACCTCGAAAGACTAAAACATACTCTGCACAAGAGATGTTGGACTCTATAGTTAAAGATATACTATTTTGTATGCAATTGAAAACAAGTGACAAAATAGAAGGAATTGGAATTAGTTGTGGCGGTCCTTTAAACAGCAAAACCGGGACAATATTATCCCCACCAAATCTTCCCGGATGGGACAACATCCCCATAGTGAAATACCTAGAAGAAAAAACCGGGCTTAAAGCGTGGCTTTGTAATGATGCAAATGCTTGTGCTTTGGCTGAATGGAAATTAGGTGCGGGAAAAGGCTGCTCAAATATGATTTTTATGACCTTTGGTACAGGCCTTGGAGCTGGGATTATTCTAAATGGCCGCCTCTATACAGGTACAAACGACATGGCTGGGGAATTGGGTCATATTCGGCTTTCGAATTTCGGACCGGTGGGTTATGGGAAAATGGGCTCCTTTGAAGGTTTTTGCAGCGGTGGCGGAATTACACAGTTGGCAAAAATGATGATTATGGAAGAACTACAGTTGGGCAATAAACCATTCTTGTGCAGAACGTTTTCTGATCTGGAGACGGTAACCGCCGAAAAGGTAGGGCTTGCGGCAAAGGATGGAGATATATTAGCAATGGAAATATTAAAGCACGTGGGCATACAGCTGGGGAAAGGTCTTTCTATATTAATAGATTTACTTAACCCGGAAAAAATTGTGATCGGTAGTATATTCAGCAGGTGTTATGACGAAATATGGCCTTGGGCCGAAGCAGTAATTCGTGAAGAAACTCTACCTTTGACACGACAAGTATGTCAAGTGGTAGAAAGCAAGCTCTCTGAGTCCGTTGGGGATATTGCGGCACTAATGGTAGCCCATTACTATTCAAATTGGGAAATAATCAAATGAAGAAACG